>NZ_JBSMXK010000013.1:0-75244 GCF_053761865.1 Enterococcus bulliens | reverse complement strand
CTGAGAGATGATCAGGTAGATAGGTCAGAAGTGGAAGTGCAGTGATGTACGGAGCGGACTGATACTAATCGATCGAGGACTTAACCAATAAAATGAAAAACTCGACGAGTTTTGACGAATTTACTTCCATCCAGTTTTGAGTGAATAACTCACCACAAGTGTGGTGGCGATAGCGAGAAGGACACACCTGTTCCCATGCCGAACACAGAAGTTAAGCTTCTTAGCGCCGATTGTAGTGAAGGGTTTCCCTTTGTGAGAGTAGGACGTCGCCACGCTGTAATTATTCCGGCATAGCTCAGTTGGTAGTAGCGCATGACTGTTAATCATGATGTCGTAGGTTCGAGTCCTACTGCCGGAGTTCTCGAAAGAGATAGAGTAGTAAGTTGAGCTTCTTTTAATCCGGAGAGTTGTCCGAGAGGCCGAAGGAGCATGATTGGAAATCATGTAGATGACGTAAGTTGTCTCAAGGGTTCGAATCCCTTACTCTCCGTAAAACATATTGGTCCGTTGGTCAAGCGGTTAAGACACCGCCCTTTCACGGCGGTAACACGGGTTCGATTCCCGTACGGATCATTGCTTTAAAATATGGAGGTTTAGCTCAGCTGGGAGAGCATCTGCCTTACAAGCAGAGGGTCAGCGGTTCGATCCCGTTAACCTCCATCAATAATTGGTTCCGTGGTGTAGGGGTTAACATGCCTGCCTGTCACGCAGGAGATCGCGGGTTCAAATCCCGTCGGGACCGTTATTATTTTATTGCATACATTTTAATTAGCTAGTATGGCTCGGTAGCTCAGTTGGTAGAGCAATGGATTGAAGCTCCATGTGTCGGCAGTTCGATTCTGTCCCGCGCCATTTATGGAGGAGTAGCGAAGTGGCTAAACGCGGCGGACTGTAAATCCGTTCCTTTTGGTTCAGTGGTTCGAATCCACTCTCCTCCATTTTTTAATAGGGACATAGTTTAAAGGTAGAACAACGGTCTCCAAAACCGTTAGTGTGGGTTCAATTCCTACTGTCCCTGCCATGGCGATCGTGGCGAAGTGGTTAACGCACCGGATTGTGGCTCCGGCACTCGTGGGTTCGATTCCCATCGTTCGCCTTTTTTTAATGGGGTATAGCCAAGCGGTAAGGCAAGGGACTTTGACTCCCTCATGCGTTGGTTCGAATCCAGCTACCCCAGTTCCTTAATTGGAAACTTAATATGGCGGTATAGCCAAGTGGTAAGGCAGAGGTCTGCAAAACCTTCATCACCGGTTCAAATCCGGTTACCGCCTTAGTACATTATAATTTAATATACTATTTATGCCGGCGTGGCGGAATTGGCAGACGCGCTGGACTCAAAATCCAGTGCCCGTTGAGGGCGTGCCGGTTCGACCCCGGCCGCCGGTATTAACTAAGATGTCTTTCATCTTAGTTTTTTATTTGGGTAATAAGTAATATGGCGATCGTGGCGAAGTGGTTAACGCACCGGATTGTGGCTCCGGCACTCGTGGGTTCGATTCCCATCGTTCGCCCTTTTTTTAATGGGGTATAGCCAAGCGGTAAGGCAAGGGACTTTGACTCCCTCATGCGTTGGTTCGAATCCAGCTACCCCAGTTTATGGGATTGAATTTTGACATGTTTTCAGACATAATACATCCATTAGGAGAGTAGCACACACTATGTGTTATTAGATCAACAGCAAGTCAGAAATGACTGGTCTAATAAATTAAAGGCGAGACCTAAGTATACGTACATCGTATACTTAGGTCTTTTTTTGTTTTTATATTAGGAGGCAGAACATGGAGAAAGCAATACGAAATAAGCTAAGCTTTGCAGGAGAATTGTTCGATACGGATTTTATTGTATTTGTCAAATTACATTTAGGTTTTAGAGTTGATCAAGAAATCAATTTGTACATTCGCGAAATCGTACAGCAACTCATGAAAGATGGACGGATCAAGCAACAACCACAACAGTATTCGATTCGACCTAATCGTATCGTAGGTGATTTTCAATTTATTTTGATTCAAGAATCGGTCGCGACACATACTAGTTTAAATAAATGGGATCGTCAAGTGATGCAATTGAAATTATGGATCAAAAAATTTACGGTTGCCCCAGAAAATTGGTTTGGTTTAGAATATAGCGAAGTAAAATATGAAACCGTCCCATTGATTTTAGGACAAAATCGACATGTAGAAATCACAGAACGTAAAAAACAAGCGAGTAATCTCGCTTGTTTTTTTATATTTCTTTATAAATACGTATAGTTTTCTCGATCGATTGGATACTGAATAGTTGTGGATCTGAAAATGTTTGATCTTGATCAGGTATTAGTTTATCTGTAAAGAATGTTTCGTATTCAGTTAAACTTAATGCATGTCGATTATCCAAAAAGTCTTCATGGCCTTCTTTATTCAGTTGCTCTTTATAGCCGGATACTAGTCGACCAGAGAAAAATTCCGCTACTGCTCCAGAACCATAGCTGAAAAATCCGATGCGGTCGTTTGCGCTTAAAGTCATACTTTGTTCTAATAACGAAATCACACTGAGGTATAAAGAGCCTGTATATAGATTTCCAATACGTCGACTATATGCAATACTTTCTTCATAACGAGCAAGTAGTCGCTCTTGAGTAGCAGCTGTCTCTTTTTCTAGTTCGCTCATGATGGCTTTTTTCCCCATTTTAGTATAGGGAACATGAAACGTGATTGCTGCAAAATCTTCAAAGGACAATTGAGTTCGTTTTTTGTATTCTGTCCAAACTTTTTGGAACGACTCGATATACGTTTGATTGGATAAAGCACCTTCTACTAGTGGGTATTCATGGCCTACGGGACGCCAAAAATCATAAATGTCCTGAGTTAAGGCAACTGTATCTTGTTGTAATTCTACAATACGTGGATTAGCTGCAATCAGTATCGCAACTGCACCTGCACCTTGTGTCGGTTCTCCAGCAGAATGTAATCCGTAACGTGCATTGTCGCTAGCGATCACTAAAACTTTACTTTTAGGGTTTGCTTGCACATGTGATAGTGCCACTTGGACACCTGCTGTTGCCCCGTAGCAAGCTTCTTTGATCTCGAATGAACGAGCAAAAGGTTGGATGTTCAGCATGCGATGTAATACTACAGCAGAGGCTTTTGACTCATCGATACTAGATTCAGTACCTACAATGATCATGTCGATCGCTGCTTTATCTTCTTTAGATAACATGGGTAAAGCTGCATTCATAGCAAATGTAACAATATCTTGAGTTTTTGGTGCTACAGCCATTTGGCTTTGTCCGATGCCAATTAAAAATTTATTAGGGTCAACATTTCTAGCTTCTGCTAGAGTCGTCATGTCCATGAAATAAGATGGAACAAAAAAATTTAACTTATCTATACCTACGCGCATATCGTTCTCCTTTAAATCGTTATACTATAAAAATAGCATATTTTATGAAAAAAGTGGAACAAATGATAGAAATTTAAAGTTTGTTAAAAAATTAAGAAATCCTGGATATTCACGATTTTGTCAGGTGTTTTTTTTAGCAGAATCATGCTATATTTTTACATGGAGGTGGCGAAGTGGAAAAAATTGTGATTATTGAGGCTTTACGAACGCCAGTAGGAAAATATAAAGGAATGCTAAGTAAGTTTCAAGCAGTGGATTTAGGGGTTGAAGTAACAAAAGCAATCTTAAACAAACAACCATCATTAAAAGATAAAATCGATTACGTCGTCTTTGGGAATGTATTGCAAGCCGGCAATGGACAAAATCCAGCACGCCAAATTTCCTTGCGCGCGGATTTAGATGTTCGTGTACCTGCAGTAACCGTTAATGAAGTATGTGGATCAGGACTAAAAGCGATCAGTCATGCACGCCAAATGCTGTTATTAAACGAAGCTGAAATCGTACTTGCTGGTGGAGTAGAAAGTATGACGAACGCGCCAACAATCGTGGATTATGATAAACAAACCGACACATATGCACATCCCAAACAAGTCATGTTCCAAGATGGGCTAACGGATGCATTTTCAGGAAAAGCAATGGGAATGACTGCAGAAAACGTTTCTGAACGCTTTGCTGTCTCACGAGATGCTCAAGATCAATTTGCGTATCAGTCACAGAAAAAAGCTGCTCTAGCCCAAGAAAACGGTTGGTTTGATCAGGAATTGATTCCCTTAGATCAGGCTATCAAAGATGAAGGTGTTCGAGCACAAACAACACTAGAAAAGTTAGCAGAATTAAAAACCGTTTTTAAATCAGATGGAACTGTCACAGCAGGGAATGCTTCTACAATCAATGACGGTGCGAGTGCATTGTTGTTGTGTACGAAGAGTTATGCTTTAGAGCATGGGATAGAGTACCTCGCTGAAATCGATGATATCGTGGAAGTGGGAATCGAACCTGATATTATGGGGATTTCACCGATTACGGCGATTACCCGTTTACTTGAACGTAATCAAGTCACGATAGCAGGTATTGATTTATTTGAAATCAATGAGGCATTTGCGGCTTCGTCGATCGTCGTGCAAGATACGTTGAAATTAGATACGAAAAAAGTCAATATTGCCGGTGGTGGAATTTCTTTAGGTCATCCGATTGGGGCAACTGGTGCGCGAATCGTGACGACTTTAGTACATCAATTAAGACGTACGCATCAACAAGTCGGGATCGCTTCATTATGTGTAGGTGGTGGCTTAGGATTAGCCTTGCTTTTGCATATACCTGAGGAGACTCTAAATGAACAATAAGCCTTTTTATAAATTAACGACAAATGAACGAAGAGCACAACTAGCACAATTGAGGGATTTGACTCAAGTAGAACAAAACGAACTTGCCAACCAGAGTTTACCACAAGAACTAGCAAGTCATTTGATTGAAAACCAAGTCAGTGAATTTTCAGTGCCACTTGGAATCGTAAATGGATTGAATGTAGATGGCATCGTGCGTACATTAGCCTTAGCAACCGAAGAGCCTTCAGTCATCGCAGCATGTAATTATGGCGCAAAAATGGCGCAAAAAAGTGGAGTCCAAACAACGATGTCGACAAAATTTGTGCGTGGACAATTGATCTTTCCAGATGTTCAACACGCTGAAGCATTACGTGCATGCTTAGAGGAAAATAAAGAGCAAATGATTGCGTATGCGCATCAGGCGCAACCATCGATCGTTTTACGAGGTGGCGGGATCAAGCAAATTGAGATTCGCCAGTTGTCTGAAAACTATATCTCTTGTGATTTGATTGTCGATCCTAAAGAAGCGATGGGGGCAAATATGGTCAACACGATGCTTGAGGCAGTCAAAGCTTATCTCGTTACGCAAACAAAAGAAGAGATTTTGATGGGCATCTTAAGCAATTACGCAACTGAAGCAATCGTACGTGCGACAGTGACATTACCGTTTCATGTATTGGCGAAAACGGCTCCCGGAGAACTTGTGGCGAAAAAAATTGTTCAAGCTTCACAAGCAGCACAAATCGATCCGTACCGTGCCGTGACGCATAATAAAGGGATCATGAATGGAATGGAAGCTTTTGTGTTAGCAACGGGAAATGACACGCGGGCTTTTTCAGCTGCTGTACATGCCTTTGCTGCAAAAAGTGGCCAATATAGAGGGTTATCTACTTGGGAAATACAAGAAGAGCAGTTAATTGGTACGATTGAGCTACCGGTATTACTTGGAGCTGTTGGTGGTGCGATTAGTTTATTGCCTAAAGCGAAACTAGTCCATAAGCTAGCTGATTTTCCGACAGCAACTGAATTGGCGTCACTAACAGCCGCAATTGGCTTAGTTCAAAATCTCGCTGCCTTACGCGCATTAGTCAGTGAAGGGATCCAACAAGGACATATGTCTTTACAAGCTCGTGCGCTTGCGATGAGTGTGGGTGCAGTTGGTGCAGAAATCGATTATGTGACCAATTGTTTAATAAAAGACAAAATGAATCAAGAAACAGCAAATTTTTACCTAAAACAGTACCGTAAAACAAAATGAAAACTTTATTTCATTTCCTCAAGTAGCGAAAAAAAGAAAAATTAGAATAAATTCATTTTTTCAGTAGAAATCGCTTTATTTTTTTGTCAGAATAGCATAAACTAGAAATTGTACCATGATTTTATGAACTGTTGGTTAGGAGGACATACGTTATGACGGAATTTGAAAATAATCAAGTCGAAAATGCTAATGATTCAATGGAAGCTGCATTAAACAATGTAAAAGAAGTTAGTGTAGGCGATATTGTAACAGGTGAAGTATTAGCGATTGAAGACAAACAAGCAATTATTGGTATCGAAGGTGCGGGAGTCGAAGGGGTTGTTCCTGCAAAAGAACTTTCTACTTTACCAGTTGACGATATTCATGAAGTTGTAAAAGTCGGCGATGTGTTGGATCTAGTTGTTATTTCAACAATTGGAAAAGACAAAGAAAATGGTAGTTACTTACTATCAAAACGTCGCCTTGATGCGAAAAAAGTTTGGGCTGATATTGAGCAAGATTTCCAAGCGGGTAAAATTTTAGAAGCTCCAGTAACAAACATCGTTAAAGGTGGATTAGTAGTCGACGTCGGTGTACGTGGGTTCGTTCCTGCCTCAATGGTTGAAGATCATTTTGTAGACGATTTTGAAGAATATAAAGGTAAGACATTAACATTGAAGATCATCGAAATTGAACCTTCAGAAAACCGTTTGATCCTGTCTCATAAGGCAGTAATTGAACAAGAAAAAGAAGGGAAAAAAGCTGAGTTATTGTCTTCGATCGCAGAAGGTGATCAATTAGAAGGAAAAATTGCGCGCTTAACGAATTTCGGTGCTTTTGTAGACTTAGGTGGAATCGATGGATTAGTCCATGTATCTGAAATCTCACACGCACATGTTGCGAAACCAAGTGACGTATTATCAGTAGGTGATGTAGTGAATGTAGCTGTATTATCTGTTGATCCAGCTTCAGAACGTATTTCGTTATCGATCAAAGATACACTGCCTGGACCTTGGGATACAGTAGCAGAAACAATTGAAACAGGCTCTGTTATTGAAGGAACAGTAAAACGTCTAACAAGCTTTGGTGCTTTTGTAGAAGTGTTACCAGGTGTTGAAGGACTTGTGCATATCTCACAAATTTCACACAAGCACATTGCAACTCCACATGAAGTTCTTCATGAAGGTGATCGTGTACAAGTGAAAGTGTTAGAAGTCCACCCAGATGAACATCGTATTGCTCTAAGTATCAAAACATTAGAAGAAAAACCAAAGCAAGAACAAGAAGTCGTTGAAGAAGAGTCATATGAACTTCCAGAAGAATCAACTGGCTTTACGATGGGCGATTTACTTGGCGATGCGCTAAAAGAAAATGAATAATCTCTGCTAGAATTTTATAAAAGTAGTCCTTGGAAGTCACTTCCATAGGACTACTTTTTTTCGTAAAAAGATCAAAAAAATGGCTATCTTTTCTTTACATCGTTTGTTATTATGGCAATTGGGTCGCTCTTAGCAAAAAAATCAGAGATCTTTAGTTAAGAGTTTATTAAAGTCCTATTTAGATGGTAAGATAGAGATATAAGAATATATGGAATGAGGAGTTCAAATATGAAGAAAACAAGCTTAATCGTCTTTTCTTTACTCGCGACAGGGTTATTATTAAGCGGCTGCGCGAAATGGATTGACCGAGGGGAATCGATCACAGCCGTTGGATCATCTGCGTTACAACCGTTAGTGGAGTCTGCAGCCGATGAATACCAAACCAACCATCCGGGGGAATTTATTAATGTTCAAGGTGGTGGTAGCGGTACTGGATTAAGTCAAGTCCAATCTGGTGCGGTAGATATCGGAAATTCAGATTTATTCGCTGAGGAAAAATCAGGAATCGATGCTAGTAAATTAGTAGATCATCAAGTTGCTGTAGTTGGGATCACACCGATCGTCAATAAAAAAGTCGGTGTAGAAAGTGTCACAATGGATCAGTTGAAGCAAATCTTTACCGGTGAAATCACGAACTGGAAAGAAGTCGGGGGCGCGGATCAAGCAATTGTATTACTAAATCGTGCTTCAGGTAGTGGAACGCGTGCAACTTTTGAAAAATGGGTCTTAGATGGCGCTTCTGCAAAACAATCACAAGAACAAGATTCAAGCGGAATGGTACGTCAAATCGTATCGGATACACCTGGCGCGATCAGTTATGTGGCGTTTTCTTATGTGAATAAGGATGTTCAAAAATTAAAAATTGATAATATCGAACCAAATGATGATAATGTGAAAACAAACAAATGGATTATTTGGTCATATGAGCATATGTATACGTTAAAAGATCCAACTGAATTGACTACGCAATTTATCGACTATATTTTATCAGATAAAGTCCAAGAAGAAATCGTAGGAAAAATGGGTTATATCCCTGTAACGCAGATGGAAGTGAAACGTGATTGGCAAGGAAATATTATTAAATAGTCTTTACACAAAATTTACAATCTTAACTTGATCTTTACGTAAGCTTTAAAAGAAATTGAAATCAAAAGATTACACTAGTAAAGTGAAAAATAGTTTTGAGGAGGAACCCTCTTGGAAGATATAAAACATGAGTTAACAAAACGATCAAAACGTGCACGGATGGAACAATTTGGAAAAATCATCAGCTTTTTATGTATCGCACTGATTGTCGTAGTGGTACTGTCGATTTTCTTTTTTGTTGCGAGTAAAGGGCTTGCGACGTTTTTCGTAGATAAGGTCAATGTGTTTGACTTTCTCTTTGGAACCAAGTGGAATCCTAGCGCTGTAGGTTCAGATGGCAAACCTTTAGTTGGTGCATTACCTATGATATTAGGGTCATTTATTGTGACATTTTTATCGGCAATTTTAGCGACACCATTTGCAATTGGTGCAGCTATTTTTATGGTGGAAATCTCACCTAAACAAGGACAAAAAATCTTACAACCAGTGATTGAGTTGTTAGTTGGAATTCCTTCGGTAGTTTATGGATTTATCGGACTTTCTGTTATCGTACCTGTAATTCGTTCCATTTTTGGAGGTACTGGTTTTGGGATTTTAGCGGGAACGTTTGTATTGTTTGTTATGATTTTACCTACTGTGACGACGATGACAGTCGATGCTTTGAAAGCTGTGCCACGTCATTACCGCGAGGCTTCTCTAGCATTGGGTGCGACACGTTGGCAAACTATTTACAAAGTTGTTTTACGTGCGGCAGTACCTGGTATTTTAACAGCAGTCGTATTTGGGATGGCACGTGCATTTGGTGAAGCTTTAGCGATTCAAATGGTGATCGGGAACGCTGCATTGCTTCCAACCAGCTTGACTACACCAGCTTCAACGTTGACTTCGATCTTAACAATGGGGATTGGAAATACGATCATGGGAACATTAGAAAATAATGTACTGTGGTCATTAGCATTGATCTTATTGCTAATGTCATTACTCTTCAATATTGTGATTCGTTTAATTGGAAAAAAGGGGGCTATTAAATAATGTCAGCAAAACGTGCCGATAAGATTGCAACAGGGATCCTTTATGCGATTTCTGGCGTGATCGTACTGATTCTAGCTGCCTTGTTACTATATATCTTAATGCGTGGTGTTCCACACATTTCATGGGAATTCTTAACGCAACCGTCTAAAGCCTATCAAGTAGGTGGTGGGATCGGGATTCAATTGTTTAACTCATTTTACTTATTGTTGATCACGATGATCATCAGCTTTCCGATTTCATTGGGTGCAGGTATTTATTTATCGGAGTACTCAAAGAAAAACTGGGTGACCGATGTCATTCGTACAGCAATTGAGATTTTAAGTTCATTACCTTCTGTAGTTGTAGGGTTATTTGGTTTCTTAGTGTTTGTTATTCAATTTCAATATGGATTTTCAATCTTGTCTGGAGCGTTAGCGTTGACCTTCTTTAACTTACCACTGTTGACGCGTAATGTGGAAGAGTCGTTAAAAGCGGTCCACTTTACACAACGTGAAGCGGGATTGGCATTAGGACTTTCACGTTGGGAAACAGTCCTTCGTGTAGTCGTACCAGAAGCTACGCCAGGTATTTTAACTGGATTGATCTTAAGTTCGGGACGTATCTTTGGTGAAGCTGCGGCGTTGATTTATACAGCTGGACAAAGTGCACCAGCACTTGACTTTACGAACTGGAATCCACTAAGTGTATCTAGTCCATTAAGTATTTTTAGACAAGCAGAAACCTTAGCGGTATATATTTGGAAAATCAATTCTGAAGGAACAAAACCAGATGGAGAGATTATCTCTGCTGGAGCCTCAGCTGTTTTGATCATCGCCGTGTTAGCCTTTAACTTTGGTGCACGCGCGCTTGGAAAACGTCTATATAAGAAAATGACGTCAGCTGCATAAGGAGAGCGAGCATGAAACAATACAACTTAGATGATCGTCATATCATCACGTTAGAAGAAGAAAAAAATATTATCCTACAAACACATGATCTTCATGTTTACTATGGGAAAAATGAAGCGATCAAAGGTGTCGATTTGGCATTTGAAAAAAATAAAATTACAGCTTTGATCGGACCATCAGGATGTGGGAAATCGACTTATTTACGTAGTTTGAATCGTATGAATGATGAGATCGCCAATACTAAAATTACAGGTCAAATCATGTATAACGGTGTCGATGTGAATTCAAAAGAAGTCGATGTCTATGAGATGCGCAAACGAATTGGTATGGTATTTCAACGTCCGAATCCATTCAGTAAATCGATCTATGAAAACATCACGTTTGCTTTAAAACGCCATGGTGAGAAAGATAAGAAAAAACTAGATGAAATCGTCGAAACCAGTTTAAAACAAGCAGCATTATGGGATCAAGTCAAGGATTCATTAGACAAAAGTGCGCATGCGTTATCTGGTGGACAGCAACAACGCTTATGTATTGCCCGCGCAATTGCGATGAAACCAGATATTTTGCTATTAGACGAGCCTGCTAGTGCACTCGATCCAATCTCAACTGGTACTGTCGAAGAAACGTTAGTCAATCTAAAGGATCAGTATTCGATTGTTATCGTAACGCATAACATGCAACAAGCGGCACGGATCAGTGACTATACTGCTTTCTTCTATTTAGGACATGCCATTGAATACGATAATACGCGTAAAATCTTCACGCGACCAAAAACACAAGCAACTGAAGATTATGTATCAGGACATTTTGGTTAGAAAGTAGAGGAAGCGATTATGGCAGAACCAATTATCACATCAAGAGATTTGCACTTATATTATGGTAAAAAAGAAGCACTTAAAGGAATCGATCTAGAGATTCATGAAAATGAAATTACGGCAATGATTGGACCATCAGGTTGTGGAAAATCAACTTTTTTACGTAGTTTAAATCGCATGAACGATCTCATCCCAAATGTGACGATTACCGGTAGTGTATTATATAACGGACAAGACATCTACAGTCCGAAAACAGATACTGTTGATCTACGTAAAGAAATCGGCATGGTGTTTCAGCAACCGAACCCATTCCCTTTTTCAATTTATGAAAACGTGATTTATGGATTGCGTTTAAAAGGTGTTACGGATAAACAAGAGCTTGATCGTGTTGTAGAAGAAAGTCTTAAAGCGGCTTCTGTATGGGAAGATGTGAAAGATAAATTACACAATAGCGCACTTTCTTTATCTGGTGGACAACAACAGCGGGTATGTATCGCACGGGTATTAGCAGTCGATCCAAAAATCATCTTATTAGATGAACCGACTAGTGCACTAGATCCAGTTTCATCTGGTAAGATCGAGAATACTTTGTTAGAATTAAAAGATAAATATACAATGATCATGGTGACACATAATATGTCCCAAGCTTCTCGAATTTCTGATAAGACAGCCTTTTTCTTAAATGGAGATTTAATCGAGTTTGATCGTACGAAAAAAATCTTTTTGGATCCAGCCAAAAAAGAAACCAATGATTATATTTCTGGAAGATTTGGGTAAAAGGAGGAAATGATATGTTACGTACGCAATTTGAAGAAGATTTATTGAATTTGCACAACCAGTTTTATGAAATGGGGATGCTTGTAAGCAATGCTATCCATAAATCGGTTCGCTCTTATGTCAAACATGATAAAGCATTGGCACAAGAAGTCATCGAACACGATGAAACGATCAATGGGATGGAGATTCGCTTAGAGAAAAAAAGCTTCGAAATGATTGCCCTACAACAACCTGTTACGACTGACCTAAGAATGATCATCACAGTCATGAAAGCAAGTTCTGATTTAGAACGTATGGGAGATCATGCCGTTTCGATCGCAAAATCAACGATCCGTGTAAAAGGTGAGACTCGTATTTTAGATATCGAAAAAGAGATTTCTGAAATGTCTGACTATGTGAAAAAAATGGTTGATAATGTATTAGTGGCTTATGTGAAAACCGATGAGAAAGATGCGCGCATGATTGCGCAAATGGACAAGCGGACCAATGATTACTACCACGATATTTACTATAAAACGATTGCGGCAATGAAAGCAAATCCTGAAACAGTAGTTAGTGGTACCGATTATTTATACGTTGCACAATATTTAGAGCGTATTGGTGATTATGTGACAAATATTTGTGAATGGATCGTATACTTAGCGACCGGAAAAATCAGTGAACTGAGTTCGAATCATCACGAACCAGTTTAAAAAAGCATCCCAATTTGGGATGCTTTTTTTAACGATTGGCTAGTGGTGTTTTAGCAAATGCTTCGATCACTGGAATCACGTCTAATTTTAATTTGTATTTACGTTCTAACGCTGTTTCGATCGTAAAACTATTTTCCTCTGTTTTTGAGATCGTTGCTAATAAACGCTCTTCCTTAGCTGTTTTTTCGACAACTTCAATTTGTTGTGCAGTTTCTTTAACTGCAAATTTTGGAAAGGCACTAATTTTTTCACTAAAAGTGGCAAAACCTGCCGTGTCAGTAGATTTATCATCCGTAACGTTAGCTGAAGTGGCTTCAGCTTTTGCTGGAGTAGCTTTTTTCTCAGGAATTGATACTTGCTTACGTGCCGCATCTGGTGACCAGTAGCTAGCGATTTCTTCTACTAGATTTTCACTAAAACGATCAAGTAATCCTTTTTCTTCATTTTGGATGCGTTTGACAACTGTTTTAAAATTATCATCTAAAGGTACTTTAATTTGTTGATCACGCTCTGTAGGATCAAGTAATTCAATCATCATATCATTTGGTTGCTTTGGATCGATAAATACGCGGATATTTAATTGGTATAATGCCGATGCTTTTTCAGTCATTGTATCAAATAATTGTTTTCTTGCTCCTTCAAAGGATGGTCTAAATTGTTTTTTTAATTTTGCTAATTGTTTCTTTTTCATAATGAGCCCCTTTCAATACTTATTGATTATAAGAAAAAAATATGCATTTGAATAGTTATTTCTAAAAAAATGATAAAACAATGAGAGTTATCATCCTAGTTCAGCAAAAGTCGCTACTCTAGGGATAATCATAATCGGTTCATCGCTTGTTCCATAGCAGACCAGTTGATGATTGACCGTTGTTGTCTTAACCGATGAATAGTGAGCTAAGATTTCCTTTTTGATTTGTTTGGCGCTCCATTGACGAATTGGGAAATGTTGGATTACGTCTTGATTGATCATAAAAATAAACTCGGGTTTTAACGCACGTTTGATTTCCGGCGTTAATTGGTTGATACGTTCTTCAATTGTCATAGCGTTCACCTCACAATTAGTTTACCAATCCCTTATGAAATGTCAAACATTGCAGTTGATGTTGGCGAAAGGAGTAAAATTTGATACACTGAGCGAGTAGCGATTGGAGGAGAGATATGGATATTTATTTAAAAGAAGCTGTAGTACATATTGTGGACCGTGAAACTGGAGATCCGATTCTTTCTTCACAACCATTAGATTTATCAAAAGAGTACATTCGCGAATATTTAGAAAAAAAAATCAAAAAAGCCAGTTCACCGCAAACCCTTGTGGGCACACTGGAACAAGACTCAAAAATAAGCAATTTATTGACAAAACGCGCGGAATACTCGTTTATCGAGCTTAGCCATCATGTTGTTGAAAAATGGTATCAAGCTTATCGAGAAAGCGAAGAAGCACCAAGTTGCGACATCTTTTTTGTGCGATTTGAAAAAGATGCAAACGAGTATTATGCTTGGTTGAAGGTGGATTTTACAACAGGCTATACTCATTTTATTGATTCTGATGATACGGGATTTATCAATGAATTATTAGTCCATCGTGCGTTGCTTTCTGCGATAACGAAAAAAGCTGAAGAGAGCTTTGTCGTACAAGCAGATACGCTGCAATACGAGTTGTTAGAAAAAAAATATGCCTTCTCTGGTGAGAAGCGTACTTATTTTTCAAACCAAGTTATTGAAACGATTCCGCATTTATCATTTGAACAAAACATCAAAGTAATCCAAAAAACGGCTGAAAAAATCGGTGAAAAATTTGAGACACCTAAAGTAGAATTGGCCGCGACGATTCAAGAAGCTTTAGCGCAAACTTTTGAAGAAAATGAAACAATCGAACTTGATCAAATCGCAACCCAAGTGTTTAAAGAAAATATTACCGCACAACTAGCATTTAAAGAAGAAGTCGAAGAAAAAGGGGTCATTGATCAAGCGCCGATGATCGATGATGTCAAAGAACTCTCTGCGCGTAAATTTAGTAAACAAAAAATCAAACTTTCAAATGGCATTGAATTGATCATTCCAATGGAGATGTATCGCGATCCAGATTATGTTGAATTTATTCAACAAGCAGATGGTAGTTTGACGGTTACGCTAAAAGATATTCAAGAAATCACTGAAACGCACGACATGTAAATAAAGAGGGTGTGACGGACGGAAGTGGGCAGCTCCAAGAAATAAGCTACTTCTAGAACACCTAACCAATAAAAAAGGTTGTGACAATCATCTGTCACAACCTTTTTTTTATTGTTTAGGTGGTGCATTATCAATGATCAATAAGGTGATCATGACATATAAAATCCAGCTGTCGCGAGAGTATAAGGTGTAGCGTGGATGCCAAATCGAAGTAAATTTCGATTTATAATCACGCAGTCCTTGGAATGAATAAAATTCAGAACCAAATTCATAGACTAAAGCGGCGATACGCTCTTGAATAAAGCTTTGACGGTACTTGCCTACATTGGATAGTGGAGCCATCCCTAAGTTAAAGTACTCGATTCCTTCTTGATTCAAGTAATCAAATAGATGAACAAAGAGAAAATCCATCGTACCAGAAGGTGCTTTTTCTTTATGGTGGCGCATCAAATCAATCGTAGCGGATTCTTTGGTATAAGTTGGGATAACATTGGCAAACGAAACAATCTCACCTTCTGCAGTTTTCACCACGGCAATTGGATTGCGTTGCAGATAAGTTTCATCAAAAAAGCCCAATGAGAAACCTTTTTCTTTACGACCATCTAGCCAACTGTCTGAAATTTCTTTAAACGTGGCCATTTGCTCTGCTGTAAAAGGCGGTTGTAGTACTTCAAACGTCACGCCTTCTTTAGCTAACTTATTCATTAATGAACGGATCCCACGATTTTTTTTACCAGCTAAACTAAACTCTGGTAAGTACACGAGTGCTTCTTCACCCATTTTGATAAAGTCATAACCAAATTCATGAAGAGTCAATACACTTGATTCATCGACTTCATAAAATACCGGTAAGTAGCATAAACGGTCGCAAGTTTTGACGAAAGCTTCAATAGCAGCAGGAAAATCTTCTTGATTTCCTGAAGGATTTCCCATGACGACACATTTATTATTATACGTGCGCAATTGTAAGAAAACAGTAGGCTCTTCTTCAGGGTATAAAAAGAGTTCTTTATCTCCTGAAAAGACCAATTCACTATCGATATTTCCTCCATATGTCTGAAGAATGGTTTGAGCGACCTCTTTATTTAATGGTTGACTGACTGATTTTTTTGCTCCTTTTAAGTAGCGCGTAAATAATGAAATAAACGCAACGACGATTAAAATGGCAATAAAACCTGAAAGCCAAATTTTTTCAGACGGAAAGAGTAAGAATTCTACAAATTTTGGGCGATGTGGATGAGCATGATGTTTAAAAGCGGGTAAACTATAGACACCCAATACTACATATAATAAAGACAATAAACCAAAAATTACACCGTCGATAGTCATCCATTCCCAAGAATAAACCAGTTGTTCTCGGAATAATTCACTTTTAGAAGCGATAACCATCAATAATAGTAGGACTAGATAGGTTACGGTAACTAAACTAAAATCGGTGGTAAAGGCATAGATCGCCGTCAATACAAGTAAAACGATCGTTGGATAGTAAGCACGCTTCACCCTTGCTGCCATACCACGTCCCATGATGATCAACGAAAAACCTAAAATAATACTTGGAAATTCTGAGATCAAATGAAGTCCAAATGGATTAAACCGTTCAAGCCACTTCGTTTTGTAAAATACTTCTGGTACTGTGACTAGTAAGACCATCAACATCCCTGAAAAATAAAGCAATACAACGACGACTTTATGGAATAATTCTACAGCCAATTGGCGTGGAATCTCGTTGTAGCGATTGTCTAGCTTTAAAAATAAGTGACGTGAAAATAAGAGTAAACCAATAACAAATGGCAACAAATAATACGCGATTCGATAGATGACCAGCCACAAGACCACGATTTCTCTAGGAACACCTAAAGAAGAAAACCCTAAAATCATCATGACATCAAAACTACCTAGTCCACCAGGAATCAAGGAAATGATCCCAATAACTGTCGCCGCGATGAATAAAGGAATACTATCTGCGATTGAAACGGGCACGTTTAAAAAATAGCCAATTAATGAAAATGTAACGATCATTCCAGTCCATTCAAAAAACGATGTCCCAACGAGTGCGCATTGTTCTTTAAAAGATAGTCCAGAAAGTAATCCTTCTTTTTTTCGTTGGGATAATAAAAAGACGATTGGGAAATAAATTGCTGCACCGAGCAACCAGATCCAATATTGTTTCACGTAGGCTGATCGATCGAAAAATTCGACTGCGATTAATGAAAGCAAACTATAAATCGATAATCCCGAAAGAACAAAAACAAAGATTTTCGTCAATGAACCGATCACTTTATTATTTCTAGAACCCTTACCATAAAATTCATTACGTAACCCAATACTGACGATTCCCCCAAATCCAGCAATATTGTTAATAGTATTGATGATCCAACTTGTTTCGAAAATATAAAAGTTCGAGTATTCTAATTTTAATAATTTTTTCAATGTGAAATCATAGCCTAACATAGGCGCAACAGATAGGAGTCCGACTAAAGCGATGACGCCTAACTGCCATAAAGGAATACGATCAAACATTTCATTCAATCGTTCCAAAGAAATCGTCTTGCTGATTGACAATAATTCAGCTACGACGATAATCAGTACCGCAAACACAAACAGTAATTTGAAAAATGTAATATGTTGTTTAAACCACCTAATCAATTTTTCCATTTTTTCACCTTATCCTCTCAAAAAATTTAATACTTCATGATTAAACAATGCGGGGGAGGTTCTTGCCAAACGATGTCCGTGATTGGCAACAAGCACAAAGCGGGAGTTTGGAATCGCTGAGGCGATCGCAAACGAATGCTCTACTTTGATGACATCTTTTTTGCCCACAATCACGAGTGTTTTTGCCGTGATATGGGCTAGATCTGTTTTCGTGATCTCTGTATCTTGAATCATGAGCCGAATAATGGGCGTCTTGGCCTTAAAATAAGGGATGAAACGTCCAAGTAGCCAAACACTAAAGTATTCGATATAAGTCAACCACTCAATGACTAAACGCATACCGTGAACTTCGATATTGCCAGCATTGAGTACGAGTTTTGCCACACAATCTGGATACTCAGAGGCAAACGCCATGGCAATATTTGCACCATCACTAAATCCTAATAAGTGGGCGCTTTGCAAGTGTTCTACTTCGAACAAACGTTTGACATCGTGAGCCATTAAACGATAGGAGATATGTTTGGCCACATTTGTTGATGCACCATGACCACGGCTATCAAGCACGATCACTTGGAAATACTTTGCAAAAGTAGGAACTTGACGTTCAAAGTACGCGCCGGTGTTTCCATTTCCATGCAACAAAATCAATGGAAAACCATGACCGTAAATACGATAAGCTAGCGTTGAACCATCTTCAAGAAGGAGTGTTTTCGATCGTTTCAAAGCATCACCTACTTTCCATCCTTACAATATAACAAGCAAATCGAGTGCCGTACACCTTTATTTGCGAACACTATTGTAAGATTAAAGCTTTAATTTTTATTAAAAACACCGATTTTTTTTTAACAACGATAGACAGATAACGCCCTAAAAGGTAGGCTATAAAGAGCGAAAGAAGAGGTTGATACAAATGTTAAAAAAACTTGATACACTTTTCTTTTTGAGCTTACGAATTTTTTGTGTCACGGTTGTACTTGCGACTTGTTTTATGGTGTATCGCAATTATCAAATTTTAAAACAAGTTCATCAGTTTGATACTCAAGTTGAACAAGCCCTTGTAGAAAATGGGATCTCAGAATATAAAGATTTGGCATTGAGTATTATTTTTACTGAATCGAAAGGTAAAGGCGAAGATCCAATGCAAAGTTCAGAAAGTTATACGGGCGAGACAGGTCAAATTTCAACACCTACTCAGAGTATAACACAAGGCGTCGCGTTTTTGGCACAAGCGATTCAACGTTCAAAAGAACTCAAAACCGATATTTGGACTGCTGTTCAAGCATACAATTATGGGTTAGATTATATTGATTATGTAGCAAAAAATGGAGGGGAAAATACAGTAGAATTAGCTGAAAGCTATTCTAAAGATATTTTATCACCGCAACTAGGCAACCAAGAACGAGAACAATATCGTTACTATGCTTGGCGATCATTTTTATATAATGGGGGTTATTTGTATCATAATGGTGGGAATATGTTTTACGCAGATCTAGTGAAGACGAATCAATGGAAAATTAAATTGAGTAATTCATTATTTGATACTTAAAAAGGAGATTGAGGATGGAGCAGAAAAAAAGGCGTAATGATTGGAGTTTACGATTTATTAAAGGGATGTTTATTGGATCAGGATTTATTTTACCAGGAGTCAGTGGTGGTGCTTTAGCTGCGATTTTTGGGATCTATGAACGGATTATTTCGTTTTTGGCACATTTAACCCGTAACTTTAAAGAGAATGTTCTCTTTTTTATTCCGGTTGGGCTAGGCGGTATTACTGGTGTGTTTTTATTGTCGTTTTTGGTTAGTTTTTTATTAGGCGCATACGAAACGATCATTTTATGGTTTTTTGTTGGTTGTATTATCGGAACATTACCTTCTTTGTTTAAAGAAGCGAAAAAACATGGACGAACTTCGCGAGATTGGTTAGCCTTTGCCATCAGCTTTGTGATCGGCTTTTTATTTTTATGGCAAGGAGCTGCTTTATTTACCGAAGTCGATCAAAATTTGGGTACGTGGACGATTGCTGGAGGATTGATCGGTTTAGGTATGATCGTTCCTGGACTTAGCCCGTCGAACTTTTTAGTCTATATGGGCATGTATAAAGCGATGTCTGATGGGATCAAAATGCTAGATATAGCAGTAGTACTGCCGATTGCAATCGGTGGGATTGTCACTGTATTGGTTTTCTCTAAACTTGTGGATTTTATTTTGTCTCGCTGGTACGCGTTGTTCTTTCATGTGATTTTAGGGATCGTATTAGCATCTACGGTAATGATCATTCCAATCGACTACGCTGGAGTCAGTGCATTAGGCTATGTAAGTTGTGTCATTTTGCTTGGTTTAGGAATCGCATTAGGAGCATTTATGAGTCGTTTAGAAGAGCAATATAAGTAATCAAAACACTTGAAATCTTATGAGTTTATGATACAATAGTAAGAGTAGAATACTGTCAAATTGGGAAAATCGCGCTAATGACCATTAGTGCGATTTTTTACCGATGTTTCATGCACCCTTTTAGGAGGTGAAAGCGATGAGTAAAATTCCTTCTGAGGTCATTGATGATATTCGAGAACGGACGAATATCGTGGAAGTTGTAGGACAATATGTCCAACTAAAAAAATCTGGACGTAACTACTCTGGATTATGTCCGTTTCATTCAGAAAAAACACCATCATTCACAGTGGCAGAAGACAAACAGATCTTCCATTGTTTTGGCTGTGGTAAAGGTGGAAATGTGTTTCGTTTTGTGCAAGAAATCGAAGGTCTATCGTTTGCAGAATCCGTCGTAAAAATCGCAGATTTAGAACAAATCGAACTGGACGCTCACTATCGAGACCAAGTACAGACGTCAACGAATACACAACATTCGCTCTTATATGCGTTACATGAAAAGGCGGCACAATTTTATCATCATATTTTAGTCAATACAGCAGTTGGCCAAGAAGCTTTGACTTATTTGTACAATCGCGGTATGACAGATGAATTGATCGAAGAATTTCAAATCGGGTTTGCTCCACCACAACGAGAATTTTTAGAACGAATCTTTGAAAAAGAAGCTTATGATAAAACGACGTATATAGAATCTGGTTTATTCATCGAACGTGATGATGGCTCACTTTTAGATCGGTTTTATCAACGAATCATGTTTCCGATTCGTAACGGCAATAAAAAAACGATCGCGTTTTCTGGACGTTGGTTTGAGTTGTCAGATGAAAAAAGCCAGCAAGCCAAGTATCTCAACTCACCAGAAACTCCAATTTTCAACAAGCGAAATGTGTTGTTTAATTTGGATAAAGCTAAAACAGAGATTCGTAAACAAGGAACGGTGTATTTATTTGAAGGCTTTATGGATGTCATTGCCGCTTTTCGTGCTGGACTGACTTCTGGTGTAGCCTCGATGGGAACTAGTTTGACCAGCCAACAGATTCAACGACTAGAGCAGTTGGCTACGAATTTAGTTTTTTGTTACGATGGCGACCGCGCGGGTCAAGAAGCGACTGCAAGAGGACTTGATCTATTACAAGAACATAGCCGTTTGCATTTAAGTGTGGTGCAACTAGGCAATGGGATCGATCCAGATGAGTTCATACAACAACATGGCGCCAAAGCGTTTTTGCAATTAGTCGAACATGAGCAACAAACACCGTTCTCATTTACTGCTGATTTTTTGGCCAAACAGTACAATTTAAAAAACGAAAAAGAACGTGTTGCTTATTTAGAAGTCGTCTTAAAAGAACTTGCTAAAGTCAATTCCTTGATCGAGCAAGATCAATATTTGACACAATTGGCTGAAAAATTTGATTTACAGCGTACGACGTTAGAAAAACAAGTACAGATGTACCAAAAAGAAGTGCAGCCAATTCAATTTCAAACAAAACCAGTAAATGTGCCATTACGACAGCAAAAAAAAACGTTGGCCCAACGAGTACAAGAGTTATTGTTGTACCGAATGATGCACGAAAGCAGTTATCGTACAAAATTTAAACAAACTACTGGAGTATTTTTAAATGAGCAATACCAGACTTTGTATGTATTACTAGATACGTATTGTGCAACGCAAGAAGAGTTTGAAGTCGCTCGCTTCTTAGATTTTTTACAAGAAGAAGAATTGCGCACGCTTGTGTTGAATATCGTAGCACAAAACGTGTCGCAAGAAGGTTCTGACCTGGAATTTCAAGAGTTGATGAAACAGCTCGAACTAGCGCGTATTACACACGAGATCCAAGAAAAGACACTCGCACAAAAACGTGCGACACAACTAGGCAATAACGAACAAGAGATAGCATTAGCAATGGAAATTATTGCATTGACGAAACAATTAAAACAGATACAAGTATCGCACTGAAGGGGGCCTCTTTCATGGCAGAAGAAGCAAAAAAAACATATGAAAAAGCAGTAAACGACTTTATTCGAACAAATAAAGTCAAAGGACAAGTAGTTTATAGCGAATTGACCAATCAATTGGCAACACCGTTTGAATTAGATGCAGATGGCATGGATAAATTAATTCAAAAAGTGGAAGATGCAGGAATCAGTGTAGTAGATGAAAATGGTGAACCTTCTGTTCATGCATTAAAGGCAACTCAAAAACAAGTAAAACAAGAACCAAAGGAAGATCTCTCTGCACCAAATGGCGTTAAGATCAATGATCCTGTTCGGATGTACTTAAAAGAAATCGGCCGTGTACCATTGTTAACAGCAGCTGAAGAAGTCGAGTTAGCGTTAAAAATCGAAGAAGGCGATCAAGAAGCAAAACAACGTCTTGCTGAAGCGAACTTACGTCTCGTTGTAAGTATTGCAAAACGTTACGTTGGTCGTGGTATGCAATTCTTGGATTTGATTCAAGAAGGAAATATGGGCTTGATGAAAGCTGTTGAAAAATTCGATTACCGTAAAGGATTTAAATTTTCAACATATGCAACTTGGTGGATTCGTCAAGCGATCACACGTGCGATTGCTGACCAAGCACGTACCATCCGAATTCCAGTGCACATGGTTGAAACTATCAATAAATTGATTCGTATCCAACGTCAATTACTCCAAGATTTAGGGCGCGAACCGACACCTGAAGAAATTGGAGCGGAAATGGATTTAACAACTGAAAAAGTACGTGAAATCTTAAAAATCGCTCAAGAACCAGTATCATTGGAAACGCCGATCGGTGAGGAAGATGATTCACATCTAGGTGACTTTATTGAAGACCAAGATGCTACAAGTCCTGCTGAACATGCAGCATATGAATTACTAAAAGAACAATTAGAAGATGTGCTAGATACATTGACGGATCGTGAAGAAAATGTATTACGTTTACGTTTTGGAATCGATGATGGCCGTACTCGTACGCTTGAAGAAGTTGGGAAAGTATTTGGTGTAACGCGTGAACGTATCCGCCAAATCGAAGCAAAAGCGTTGAGAAAACTACGCCATCCTTCTCGTTCAAAACAATTAAAAGACTTTTTAGAATAAAGATACTGGCAGTGGCTTTTAGAAGCGTAAGCTTTTGAAAGTCACTGTTTTTCGTTTATAGAGTTTCGTTTACAGTCTTGTAACTTTGCTTTTTTTACGTTTTATTATAGTGTATGATAGAAGTACTGTGAATGAAAGAAAAGGAGTCGAGTGGTACTACATGAAAACTTGTCCAAATTGTGGTTTTGAACCACTTAACGGGGATTTAATTTGTCCCAATTGTAAAGCAGAAATCAAAGAGAATATCGCCAAAAAAATCAGTGAAGATCAAGTCGATCATCCTGAAACAAGTGAAGCGGTCGAAAACGACAATATAGAGTGGGCGCAATTAAAAGAAATTTCTTTAGGGGAAGTCATGGATCAATTTCATCATCTTTATGATGAAACGAGTGTGGAAGAGCCAACTGAAGTTTCAAAAACGGTCGATCGTCCAGAACGCGATTTAGCAGAGACATCTGTAACAGAGTTTGAAGATGATCCGATTTTAGCGGCTTATCTAAAAGCGTACAAAGAAGGACGTCATTTAGAAGCACAAGAAGAAATTAAAGCATTGATCCGCCAAAAAGAAACAGAACAAGCAAGTCAAGAAACGGATCACACCGAGGAACAAACAGATCCGTTACCAAACGATGATGCGTTTGTTCAACCAGAAAGCGAGCCATCTGAAGATGAAGAAAAGGATACTATAGCAAACATCTCAGAAACCAAAGAACTCATAGAAACAAAAGAGCCGACGGAAACAGAAGAGATAGCGGAAACAGAAGAAACAGAAGAAACAGAAGAAACAGAAGAAACAGAAGAAATAAAAACAGCGAATACCAAGGAAGCAAAAGAGATAGCAGAACATGTAGATCTAGAAGCAAAAAGCCTGCCAATTGTAGCTAACGAAGTTATAGATCAAGATATGATTTTAGAAACGAGTGAAGCGTTGATCGATGAAGTCACATCGTCAACACCTACAAGTGAAGCGGAGCAAAAAGTTCAAAAAGCTGTAGATCTTTTAAACCAAGAAACGACTACGAAGGTCATTCCTGAAGCTGCTTCTGAAAGTTTTATCCCAGCTACTGATACCTTGGCGACCAATCATGAGCAAAATCAATCACCAAAAGAAGAACCAAAAGAAGAACAGCCTCTAAAAACGAAGCGTGTAAAACGTTCGCGTAAAAAATGGTCGAAGAAACAAAAGCGTATTGTATGGTACACGGTAGCGGTGATCGCCATCATCAGTGTGAGTGGTGGTGTGTATTATGCACATCAACAAGAGTTTGAACGTCAAGCCCAAGCAGCGTTAGTCAAAAAAGAACAAACTGTTGCCACGATTAGCCAAGAGATAAAAGCATTGTCTACTTTGAAGACAGAGCCAATCATTAAAAGTACAACAACGCAACAACAATTACTGGATTATCAAAAACAATTGACAGACTATAAAGGAATCAAAGACGAAAAAGCAACCAATCAATTCTTGACTACACTATTGACACAATATGAACAAGAAACGACATTAAACGAGCAATTCGATTCACCAGTTTTAGTCGACGGTCAAGTAAATGAAAAAGCTTATGTTGTCGATACCCAAACGTTTTTAGCGGTGCCACTTAACGGTGATACGACTTTTGAAAAAGCGTATAATCAAGCCGTAGCGATCGGTCAAAAACAGGTGGAACAAGCGCAAACAGTGAAAGAAGCAGTAGCAAAACTCACTTCTGGACTTAAAGGTGAAGAACTGGCTACAAGTGTCACCAATACGACATATGCAGATACCTTAAAACAAGTCAATGCATTAAAGGATACGGCATTAAAAACCAAGCTTACAAATGAATTAAAACCAGTGAAAACTGCTTTAGATAAACGCGAAGCAGCGGCAAAAGCCGCTAAAGCGCAAGCGGAAAAAGAAAAAGTAGCGCAAGCAGCCGCGGCTGAACAACAAGCAAGTGAAGATGCGATGTTAGCTAAAATTGCAGCCAATACACAATATAGTCAAGCTAGTCAGGTGCTTTCGGCATCCACACCTGTAAATAAAGAAAATCGTCCCATTATTGCATCACGTCAAAGTGATATCGATAATAGTACAAGCGAAGCGTGGCAGTGGGCAGATGGCGTATATGACTCAGTGATCAATCGATGTATTGCAAGAGGGTATATCGTCTCAGGTGGGTTTTATTTGCAACGTGCGCGGATTGAAAATGGGCAAGGGTATTATAATCTATATGCGACCACAAATGAATCTCGTTTATTAAGTGGAGTTGGAGAATCAGGGATACCGATGTATATCGCGACGATCAATGATAAAACTGGCTTCTTTAAAGGAAATGGAAATGGAACGAACTAAGATCTCTTAGTTCAAAAGGAGAACAACTATGAATGAATTATTAGCAAGTATCTTTACTGGCTTGATCATTGATGAAAATGATCAGGCGTATTATGTACAAAAAAATGGTGTGACGTTTCGTTTGTTAAAATCAGAAGGAGAACACAAATTAGGTGAAGCAGTAGAAGGATTTGGATATCAAAATCAAAGTCAAGACAATTGTTTTACCACTCAAATTCCTAAAAGTCGCAAAGGACACTTTGCCTTTGCGACGGTTAAAGATGTTCGTCGAGATCTAGGCGTATTTGTAGACATCGGCCTACCGGATAAAGATATCGCCGTATCCCTTGATGAATTGCCTACGATGCGTGAACTGTGGCCTAAAAAAGGGGATCGTTTGATGGTCCAATTAACAGTCGATGCTAAAAATCGTATTTGGGCTTCAATAGCAGAAGAAAAGATTTTTAGAGCATTATCTAAAAATGGAACGCCTGATTTGAAAAACAAAGATATTTCAGGAACTGTTTTTCGTTTGAAATTAATGGGAACGTATCTGTTGACCGACGATTTTTATATTGGATTTATCCATCCATCTGAGCGTTTTAATGAACCTCGTTTGGGTGAAGTCGTCAATGGTCGCGTCATTGGGATCCGTCCTGATGGTGTGTTGAATCTGTCGTTGAAACCACGTGCACATGAAGCTATCAGTGATGACGCTGCTATGATCCTAGCGTATCTGGAGCGGACACCGACACGTACGATGCCGTATACAGATAAATCTGATCCAGAAGCCATCAAGCAAATGTTTGGGATTAGTAAAGGGCAGTTCAAACGTGCAATTGGGCATCTATTAAAAGCGCGTTTGATCAAACAAGCAGATGGACAAACACGATTACTTGCACCAACTCCTCAAGAAGACTTGTCGAAAGCTGAAAAGTAAATTATAATGATTCTAGTATAGAATCCTTTGCTAATTGTGCAAATGAGAATAATGATAAAGTAGGTGCATGCTCGTGAACACTGTTTCTGCCTTGAAAAAAACGAAGCAGCAACTTCATGATTCCGGATTTAAATTGACTCCTCAACGAGAAGCGACGGTCTTGGTATTATTGGAAAATGAAAAAGAGCATCTTTCTGCTGAAGAAATTTACTTTTTTGTGAAGAAAAAAAGCCCAGAGATCGGCTTGGCTACGGTCTATCGCACATTAGAAATTTTAACTGAATTACATGTCGTCAATAAAGTAAGCTTTAATGATGGCGTTGCGCGTTATGATCTAAGAAAAGAAGGTGCGGAACATTTCCATCACCATCTGCTGTGTTTAGAGTGTGGCAATATTGAAGAAATTGAAGAAGACCTTTTGGGCAGTGTGGAAGAAGTTGTCGAAGATCGCTATCGTTTCATCGTAAAAGATCATCGATTGACATTTCACGGGATTTGCCATGAGTGTCAAGAAAAGATCAAACAAGCAAAAGAGTAATCTTTTGCTTGTTTTATTTTGGTGAAAATCAGTATCGTTTAGCTAAAAAATTTGTTATGATAGACCAATGAAGATGGGAAGGATGTGAGACTATGAATGAGCAGATCGAAGAATACTTGCATTATTTGACAATCGAGCGAGGCTTGTCAAGTAATACTAGACAAAATTATGCTCGTGATCTCACCCAATATATGACGTTTTTGACAAAGCGAAACATCAGCGATTGGCAACAAGTCGATCGTTATCTCGTGATCGATTTTTTAGAAACATTGCAACAAGCAGGTAAATCGACCGCGACCGTGACACGGATGATTTCAAGTTTGCGCCGGTTCCATCAATTTTTACGTCAAGAGCGTGTAACAGATCATGATCCAATGCAACATATCGAAACGCCAAAAAAAAAGCAAGCACTGCCAGATACATTGAGCCTTGAAGAGGTTGAGCGATTGATCCAAGCTCCTGATACTCAGACAACTTTAGGTATTCGCGATCGTGCGTTATTAGAAGTGATGTATGCAACTGGATTACGTGTCAGTGAAGTGATCAACTTGCGTCTAAGTGATATCCATTTAAATATGGCGCTACTTCAAACATTAGGCAAAGGTGATAAAGAACGGATCGTCCCTTTAGGTGATTTGGCAATCGAATGGATCGAACGTTATTTAGACGAGTCACGACCACTACTTGTCAAAAAAAATCCAGACGAGACGGTCTTATTCGTCAATCATCATGGCAAACAATTAAGTCGCCAAGGAGTATGGAAAAATCTAAAACAAATCGTACGCGATGCAGGGATTTTTAAAACGGTCACTCCACATACATTACGTCATAGTTTTGCTACACATCTACTTGAAAATGGTGCAGATCTTAGAACGGTTCAAGAATTACTAGGACATGCAGATATTTCGACCACACAGATCTATACACATATCACTAAAAAACGAATGACCGAAGTGTATAAACAATACTTTCCTCGTGCATAGGAGTACATAAAATGGAAGAAATGAAAGTCAAATTAGCAATTTTCGAAGGACCACTCGATTTATTGCTTCATTTATTAAGTGAATTGGAATTAGACATCTATGAGATCCCGATTTCTGAAATCACCGATCAATACTTGACGTATATTCACGCGATGAAACATCTTGAATTAGAAGTTGCAGGTGAATATTTGGTGATGGCAGCGACGTTGATGGCGATGAAGAGCCGAATGTTATTGCCAACAGAAGAACTTGAAGAAGAATGGATCGATTTTGAAGAAGAAGATCCTCGAGAACAATTGATTGCGCAGTTGATCGAGTATAAAAAATACAAACAGGCTGCGCAACGACTGTCCTCGTTTGCACTTGAGCGCAGTGCCTTTTTTCATAGCGAACCACTCGAACTAGAAGCGTATCAAGAGATTCCCAGTGAACTTGCTGCAAATCAATTTAATACGATCGACTTGTTCTTAGCTTTTCATCAGTTATTAGAAAAGAAGAAAAAGCGTCAGAAAATCGAAGCTTCGATCGCAAAAGATGAAACGACCGTAGATGAAAAAATCGAATGGATCACCAAGCAATTACAGACTAATTTTGTATCTGGCTGTACGCTGGAGACATTATTAGTCACCGGGACAAAAGAAGAGCTTGTCACTACATTTATGGCGATGCTTGAATTGATGAAGTATCAAAAAATTAAAGTAGACCAACCTTCTCAGTATGAAGAAATCAAGATTTATCCAGGAGAAAACTTACATGAAGTCATATCAAGAGATTGAAGCATTACTCTTTATCGTAGGTCAAGAAGGCATTGGCTTAAATGAGCTAAGTACGATCTTACAACGATCAAAAGCAGTAGTGTATGAACAAATCCAGCAATTAAATCAGCGTTACGAACAAGATCCAGAGTGTGCCTTTTGTATTTTGGAAACAGGACAACAATTTAGTTTAGCGACCAAACCACTACTGGCTCCTTTATTAAAAGAATACGCGCGCTCTCCGCTTGCAGGACGTCTATCCCAAGCAGCATTAGAGACATTGGCGATTATCGCTTATAAACAACCTATCACGAGAGTCGAGATTGAAGCGATCCGCGGGGTTAAGGCCTCTGGATCACTGCAAAAATTAGTAGCACTACAATTAGTAGAAGAAAAAGGTCGCGTGGATGGACCGGGACGTGCGATTATGTACGGGACATCGACTTATTTC
The DNA here is from genome assembly GCF_053761865.1 of Enterococcus bulliens. Lineage (NCBI taxonomy): Bacteria > Bacillati > Bacillota > Bacilli > Lactobacillales > Enterococcaceae > Enterococcus > Enterococcus bulliens. The sequence goes on along the minus strand of NZ_JBSMXK010000013.1, from coordinate 46,365 downwards.
ATGAATTATTTTGGGTTAAAAGATTTAAGCGAATTACCAGATTTAGATGTCATGACGGCCGATTTAGAAGAACCGATTCAAGATCTTTTTGAGCCGATTATCGATATAGAGGAGAACGAATAATGGAACGAGTACAAAAAGTAATTGCGCAAGCAGGGATTGCTTCACGCAGAAAAGCAGAACAATTGATTTTAGAAGGGCGTGTGGCGATCAACGGACAAGTCATTCGGGAATTAGGAACAAAAGTCAGTAAAAAAGATGAGATTGCTGTAGACGGTGTGCCGATTAGTAGTGAGCAAGACGTGTACTTTATGTTTTACAAACCTCGAGGGGTTATCTCGGCAGTAAGTGATGATAAAAAACGTAAAGTCGTTACCGATTATTTCAGTGATGTTTCTGAACGTATCTATCCAGTAGGGCGTTTGGATTATGATACATCTGGTTTATTGTTGTTGACAAATGATGGTGATTTTGCGCAACGTTTAACACATCCCAAGCATGAAGTAGAAAAAAAATATGTAGCAAAAGTCAAAGGTGTAGCATTGCCACAAGATCTAAAGTCTTTGACACGAGGGATTCGCTACAAGGGTGAAAAATATGCACCTGCTCGCTTTGATATTTTATCTACCGATCATCAAGCAAAGACGAGTATCGTACAATTGACGATTCATGAAGGAAAAAACCATCAAGTCAAGCACATGCTAGAAGCAGTTAAATTGCCTGTCCAAAAATTAAAACGGGAGCAGTATGGACCCTTGACGCTTGGGAATTTACGTCCAGGCGAATTTCGTGAGTTATCGAAAAAAGAGATCAATGCACTTTTAGAAAGTAGTAAATAACAAACGAATTACTTGAGAAGAGAAGCAAAGGCGTGTATAATAGTCTTATCAAATAAAATTTAAGGTTCGTCTTCAGGGGCAGGGTGAAATTCCCGACCGGTGGTAATAGTCCACGAACTGCGATACACAACCGTGTGTTGTAGCCGATACGGTGTAATTCCGTTACCGACAGTACAGTCTGGATAAAGAAGATAGGGCGTATTTGTTTTGTCTAAATTAATCAAAACAAGTACCCTATTTTCGTATACGAAAATAGGGTACTTTTTCTTTTAGAAAAGATAAATAAGCTTCTGTGAAGATGTTTCCTAAACTATTAGGAGGATATTTGAATGAAGAACACGAAGGTACAAAAAATGGTGGCTATTTCACTATTTGCAGCAATGGGATTGGTTTTACAGTTTTTCGGATTTCCGGTGATTCCGGCATTTGGATTTATGAAAGTTGACTTTAGTGATATTCCGGTATTGCTGAGCATGTTTTTATATGGACCATTAGCAGGAATTTTAACAGCGTTGATCCGTTCAGCACTTCATCTTTTGATGACAGGGGCAGCCAATCCAACGAATATCGTTGGCGATGTAGCTAGCTTTATGGCAACGTCAGCATTTGTATTGCCGATGTATTATTTCTTCCAACATCGTAAACAATTAGTCTTTCACAAAGCGTTTGGTGTGATTACAGGGATCTTAGCGATGACGACATTTATGAGCTTAGCGAATTATTTTGTCATTACACCGATTTATCTATATTTCTTTAATGCAAGTGCGACTAGCTTTTTAGGGATGTCACTGGCAAAATACGTAGCGATTGGTGTGGTACCCTTTAATTTGATCAAAGCCTCGCTCGTGAGTATCGTTTTCTTAGCCTTATATGCTAAATTATTGCCATGGTTATCTAAAAAACAAATCGGTACGATTCATTATCGTCAATATTCAAAATAAAAAATAGGCGGTTTGCGAAAAGCAAACCGCCTATTTTTTCGTATCCACATTATTCGATTACAATTGCACGAACCGGGCATTTTTGATAAGCTTTTAAGACAGATGTAGATTCGTCTGTGGGAATGAACTGCTTTTTTGCATGTGGTTCTTCTTTGAACAATACGATCCCTTCTTCATCATAATCAAAGACTTGTGGTGCATAGACAGCGCACAAGCCGCATGCAATACAACGTTCTGGGATCAGTGTACATGTCGTATGAGACATTTTTATTCCTACTTTCTTGAGGTGATCACTTGGCTGAATTTATTTTAGCGTTATTACAAAAAAAGAACAAGTTAAAACTGACGACATTATATCAAGTACTGATTGGAAAGAAAACGTCCTCAGTATTAAGTTATGCATTTTTTATGGAGCTACTGCCTTATTTAGGTTGTTTGCCACACTTAACAGAAAAACAATACGAACAAGAAATTGACTTGTTAATCAAACAAAAGCAGTTAAGAATACAAGAAGGGGTGCTTTATTTAGAGGAACAAGGCACACTGTCTTTTCTTGAGACAGATGACTACCAACATATCAACTATTTTCGTTTTGGGCGAAAAGATGAGACCGCTTGGCGTTTGATTCAATATTTTATCCAACAGTTGACTCAAACAACCCCAATGCGAGATTTGGAGATGACACCATATTACCTTCACATCATTGAGCGAGCACTTTTAAAAGAAAAGAATCAGAAAAGACACGTTTTTGACGAGTTGCATCTGTTATTTTCACGATTGCCCACAGAACAAAGTAATTTACTGGTCGGCACGTTATCTGGTGGAACACTCGTTGGCGAAACCTTTTATCAATTATTTCCTGAGGTCAACACGGTAAAAGGACAATTATATCGTGCAAGCGCGTGGCATTTTCTCTATCAAATGATTCTAACACATCCAAATTACACCCTTTATCAAATTGTAAAGCAACCTTTTTTTGAAACCTTGAATCAGAGTGTGCTGACGACAAGAAAAATGTTTTTCACAACACCAACGATCGAATCGATTGCAAAAAAACGTGGATTAAAAGCGAGTACGATACGAGATCACTTGATCGAGTGGGCAATTTTAGATGAACAGTTTCCTTTTGAGCATTTTGATTTCTCATTATTTGAACAATCGTTTTTCACTGAAGAACATATATATTTAGTATCGTATAAAGAGGTACAAGAGCGCTTAGGAATTCCTGAGGTTGATTTTTTAACCTATCGCCTCTATCAAATTAAAAGAAAGCGTGAGACACTTGCAAAAATTAGAACAACGACTATATGACCATTTTGGGTTTTCGACCTTTCGTAAAGGACAAAAAGAAACGATTGCATCTTTGTTAAGTGGAAACGACACACTGACACAATTGCCTACAGGAACAGGAAAAAGTGTATGTTATCAATTAACGGGGTTATTATTAGAAGGAATCGTCATTATTGTTACACCACTGATTTCCTTAATGGAGGATCAAGTTCAAAAATTACGCCAGCAAAAAATAGCGAATGTGACCTACTTAAACAGTCAATTGACGAAAGAAGAGCGCTATTATATTTTAACGCACTTAACAGAATACAAATTTTTATTTTTAAGTCCTGAAATGTTGCACCAAGCGCGATTATTACAAGCTCTAAAGCAATTGCCGATCGCATTATTTGTAGTAGATGAAGCGCATTGTATCTCACAATGGGGAATGGATTTTCGCCCTGAATATCGTCAATTGCAATCGATCAAAGCGACGCTAGGTCATCCACTTACACTAGCCTTGACAGCGAGTGCGACACCTGAAGTTCGCAATGAAATCATCGAGTTGCTCTTTCCTGAAAAATATCAAACGATCGTGTACTCAGTAGATCGCCCGAATATTCAACTGTTTGTACGCCAAACAGAAGATAAATTGACTACCTTAAAAGAGGTACTCGCTTTAGGAGAAGGTGCGACAATCATTTATTGTGCCACTCGTAAAAAAGTAGAAGAAGTCTATCAATACTTGAATGAATATTATGCTGTCGGATACTATCATGGTGGGTTGACTGCCAATGAACGCAGTAGTTTACAACAACAATTTCAAACGAATCAGCTTCAAATATTAATTGCGACAAATGCATTTGGAATGGGGATCGATAAATCAGATATCCGCTTTGTGATCCACTATGATCTACCCGATTCGATTGAAAATTATATCCAAGAAATCGGTCGGGCTGGTCGAGATGGTCAAGAAAGTTACGCAATGCTTTTGTACCAATCTTTTGATGAAAAAATCCATCATTTCTTTCAAGAAAAATTGCATGAAGAAATTGATAAGTTGCAGTGGTTATTGAAGCAAAAAGAGCCAGAACGACTATTACCCAAGCAAGAAACGTTGCAAACAAAATGGTTACGCGAAGCGAAAAAAAATCCTGAATTTGTACCCATGTTAATCAAATACCAAGAAGTCAAACAACAAAAGCTACTAAACATGCAAGCTTATATCAAAGAAGATGAGTGTTATCGACACGTTCTTCTAGCTTATTTTGGTGAAGGCGGTTCAAACGTTCATCCTTGTTGTGCCCTAGATGGTGCAACATGGCCTACGACGCCACGCGCTCTTTTTGAAAAAACGGCACAATTACCGTGGATGTCTCGCTTAGCTGAAATTTTTAAAGAAGATTAACTTTTCAAAAATTTTCTGCATATTTGAAAATAGCTATGGTATAATGTTTCGAAGAGATTATCAGGAGGGACGAATTGTGAACAAACGAAGTAACCGTTCAGATGAACAAAAAGAACCATGGGAACAACCAATTTACGAAGAAGAGACCCAAGAAAATGCATCACGATCCACACAATATAAACAAAAACGGGGCAATACACTCTTTTTATCTATTGTACTTTTTCTTTTATTTTTATGTGTAGCGATTCCTACTGTTGTTGGAATTTGGGTTCATCAACAAAAAACGGAAGCTGCAAGTTTAGTGAGCAGTAGTAGTTCAGAAGTGGCGAAAGCTTCAAGTAGTACGACGAAAACGACTACAAGTACAACCGTTTCTGAAACATCAGAAACGGTTTCTTCTAGCGAAACGGTAGAAGAATCTCAACCAGAAGAAACCGTGCCTTCTTCTAGTGCAAGTAGTGAGGTAGTCGAAGAAACGACACCTTCTAGTTCTACTGTTTCAGGAGAAACGATTGAAGTATTGTCTGGTGAAGGTCCAAACCAAATTGCTGCACGTGCAGGGATTAGTGTAGAGAAATTATTGCAATTAAATGGTATGACAATGGATAACTTCTTTTTTGCACCAGGACAACAAGTACGAATCAAATAAAAACCGCCTGAGCGGTTTTTTTTATGGGGATTGAGTCTAAACGATAAGGATTGGTAATAACATGAAAAGAATAAAAGTCGCAATCGACGGTCCAGCTTCGTCTGGAAAAAGTACTGTTGCGAAACGATTGGCGAAACAATTTGGTTTTATCTATACGGATACCGGAGCGATGTATCGGGCAGTGACTTATCTGGCTGTAACGCATAAAATTGCATTTTCAGATGCAGCAGGGTTAGTCGATTTATTGCACCGCTATCCGATTACATTTAAACAAGTCGATAAGGAACAACAAGTCTTTGTTGGTACCGAAAATGTGACAGAAGCTATCCGACAACCTGAAATCACGAATAACGTTTCAGAAGTGGCGATGCATCAACTCGTTCGTGAGGAGCTGGTTAAACAACAGCAAGCTATCGCGCAAAATGGTCAAGTGATTATGGATGGCCGTGATATCGGGACCGCTGTATTGCCTGATGCACAAGTTAAAATCTTTTTAGTCGCTAGTGTAACCGAACGGGCGCAAAGAAGATACCAAGAAAATCAAACAAAAGGGATCTTGACGGACTTAGATACATTGACAAAAGAAATCAAACAACGAGATCATCTTGATTCGACAAGAGAAATTTCACCGTTAAGACAGGCTAAAGATGCGGTGTTAGTCGATACTACAGGTAAATCAATCGATGAAGTCGTCGAGATTATTGCCCACTATATTACACAAGCACAATAACGATTCTTCTATTTTTAGAAGGATCTTTTTTTGGTACTTTAGACCTATGTGTTTTATCAAAAAATTTGGCATAATAGTCTTGTAAGCAAGAATGCTTATAAAAAAGTTTAGGAGGCATTTCCATGAATGAAAGAAAACGAATTTTAGACTTGGTGAAAAAAGGTGTCCTTTCAACGGAAGAAGCCTTGGATTTATTAGAGGGCATTGCACAAGATAAAGATGCTTCGCAAATCGAAAAGGCAGCAGAACAAGTCAAAGCCAATAAAGCAGAGTCACAACCGTCAGATGAAGCCGATTTTATAGATGAAAAAAAACAAGAACAAGATCTAGAAGCAATTTTAGATGAGTTAGCGAGTAAAACGACTCGTATCTCAGCCGATTTGGATCGAGTACAAGAACAAATCAATTTAGCCACAAAAGAACGTCAGACAATCAAAGATACATTAACTGAATACTATACACATGAAGAATTAGAAGATGCTTCTTTAGAAGAAATTCAAGTACGTGAACGCTTGGAAAAAGAAGTCAAACAACTCGATCTAAAACTCGAAACGTTACATCAAGAACGTAGTGCGTTTGAAGAAGAGATGAAAGCGATTCGTCGTGATCAATGGACGTATTCTAAGGAAAAAATGAGTCAAAAATTTGATATCCCTGAAGATTGGAAAGAACAAGCATCTGAAAAATTAACGACTGCGAGCGAAAAAGTTGTCGAACACGGGACAAAATTGAGCAAAGCACTCTTTAGAACATTGCAAAATGTTTCTGATTCAATTAGTGGAAACGTTGAATGGAAAGATTTTCATATGAAAGTCCCTGGTGTGGCATCGACTAAATTTGATAAAGAATTTAGTTTTGAACCTACGGACGCTACGATCTTAGATGTCAAAATCGCAAATGGTACATTCCGTATCAAACGTTGGGATGAAGCGTTTGTTAAAGTAGATGCTAAAATTAAATTATATGGAAAATTCCATTCTGAAAATCCAGAAGCATTGTTTGCTGAAAGAAGCCAACTTGAAGTTGATCATGAAACGATTCGCTTACATGTGCCAAATAAGCGCGTACGGGCTGATCTTACTGTCTATTTACCTATACGTGTATACGATCATGTGTCGATCAAGATGTTAAATGGCACGATCGAGGTAGAAGAGTTGGAAGCAAAAGACGTCTATATGAAGACGACAAATGGGGATATCGTTCTTCATCATATCGATGCGACTATGCTGGAATTAGAAGGTGTCAATGGATCGATTGGAATCGAAGCAGGAACGATTCGCGATACCGTGATTGAAAACATTAACGGCGCGATCATTTTGACTACAACTCCGGAAACAGCACTGGTATCTTTAGTTAATGGTGACGTTAAATTGACGTTTGAAGAAGAAACGTTACGCAAATTACAAGCTTCTTCTGTCAATGGGGATGTCAAAGTGGCGCTCTCACCTACTTTAGGACTGGCTGGTGTGGCGAAGACGAATATCGGGGCTGTCCAAAGTCGCTTGACCAATTATGAGATCATTCGTGAAAAACGTGAAAAAATGAATCAATTGTTAGAATTCGAACGAATTACAGAAAATATGGCACAAATCGATGTGTCCACAACCACAGGTAGTGTATACTTAAAAGATACACAAGCATAATCGAAAGTGAAAGAATAGAAAGGTGATCATTATGAAAAAAAGATTAACAAAATCTTCAGACAATCGCGTAGTCTCTGGGGTATTAGGGGGGATTGCAGAATATTTTGGATTTGATCCAACCATTGTAAGGCTCATCTATGTCGTTCTTTCATTAATGTCGACGGGTTTTCCAGGGATCTTATTGTATATCGCGTTAGCCATTATTATGCCAAATGGCAATACGCGTCAAACACGCTATGGTCATGATAATCCATATTACCAAAATAACAATCGCTCTACCCGTAAAGAAGCGGAAAAAGTCGAGCCAGATCAAACAAATGATGAGGATTGGAGCGATTTCTAGTGAATTATGTGCAACGACTGATTATGAATATTTTAACGTTCATTTCACTTTCGGTGTTGTTGCCTCAGATGGTTCATGTTCAAAGTTTGTTTACAGCGTTTCTTGCTAGTGTGATTTTGTCGGTCCTAAATGCGTTTTTACGTCCGATCTTAGTTTTTCTCACGCTTCCTTTAACGTTTTTGACGCTCGGGTTGTTTAGTTTTGTTGTCAATGCTGCGATTTTGCAAATAACGTCTAGCTTAGTAGGTGTATCCAAATTTGGTTTTTCATCTTTTGGGGCAGCGTTATTGGTAGCTGTGATCATGTCGTTGATTAATATGATTGTAACGGAACATCGTTTACAAAAAATCGAGTAAAAACAGGTATATCGGTTCACGATATGCCTGTTTTTTTTTACGAAAAATGAAATATCCTAGATAGATGATAGGAATTTCACACATACAATGATAAAATATAACAGTACTCAGCATAGAAAGAGAGGTCTAACTATGACAGAATCAGTGAAGATTCGTAAATTAACTCAAGCACTAAATTTAGAAATCGTAACTGGAAATGAAGTGGCACTCGAAAAAGAAATTTTTACCGGGGATATTTCACGACCTGGATTAGAATTGACGGGCTATTTTTCGTATTATTCCAACGATCGCTTGCAATTATTTGGCAATAAAGAAATTACGTTTGCTCAACGTATGATGCCAGAGGAGCGTTTAATGATTTTACGTCGCTTGTGTTCAGATGAAACACCGGGATTTATTATTTCAAGAGGTTTAGTGGTCCCAGATGAAATGATCCAAGCATGTGAAGAACATCAGATCCCGGTTTTGCGTTCAAAGGTATCCACTTCAAGACTACTTGGTGAAATCTCAAGTTATCTAGAAGAACAGCTTGCAACCCGTACAAGCATCCATGGAGTATTAGTCGACGTGTATGGTTTAGGCGTATTGATCCAAGGAGATAGCGGAATCGGAAAAAGTGAGACAGCATTAGAGCTGATCAAGCGAGGGCATCGATTGATTGCCGATGATCGAGTAGACGTCTTTAAGAAAGATGATTTGACGCTAGTCGGGGAACCTCCAAAAATTTTAGAGCATTTAATTGAGATTCGGGGGATTGGGATCATTGATGTGATGAACTTATTTGGTGCCAGTGCCGTACGTGGTTCCATGCAAGTACAACTAGTCGTATATCTTGAAAATTGGGCGAAAGATAAACAATATGATCGCTTAGGAAGTGCGGATGAATCGATGGATATCAGCTCGGTTCAAATCCCGCAGATCAAAATCCCAGTTAAAACAGGACGAAATGTTGCGATCATCATTGAAGTGGCTGCGATGAACCATCGTGCACGTTCAATGGGATTTGATGCAACAAAATCATTTGAACAACGCTTGAGTCGTTTGATCGAAGAAAATTCAGCGGAATAAAGGAGCGTTATCAATGGTAGGATATGTCAATCGTGTGGCATTTGAGTTATTTGACTTGCCGATCTACTGGTATGCCGTGATTATTATTTCTGGTGTCGTGATTGCAATGGTGTTAAGTTCCAGAGAAGCAGAGCGTGTCGGGATGAAAGCAGATGATGTAACTGATTTTATGCTCGTCGGCTTACCGTTATCCTTTATTGGAGCACGATTCTATTATATTTTATTTGATCTGCAACCTTATTTAGCAGATCCAATTCAAGTATTTAATATTCGTTCTGGTGGTTTGGCTATCTATGGAGGATTGATTGTTGGGGCAATTTGGTTGTATTATTTTTGCTCACGTCATTTTATTTCGATGTGGACATTTTTAGATATCGCCGCACCAAGTGTGATGATCGCACAATCGATTGGACGATGGGGAAATTTTATGAACCATGAAGCCTTTGGTGGTGAGACGACACGTTCATTTTTAGAGTCGCTTCATTTACCACAATTCATTATCGAGAATATGAATATCGATGGCGCTTATCGCCAACCAACATTTTTATATGAATCCCTGTGGACCTTTATTGGGTTTATCGTATTAGTAGGATTACGTAAAAAAACAGGACTGTTGAAACAAGGTGAAGTCGCTTTGAGTTATGTCATCTGGTATAGCTTTGGTCGGATGTTTATCGAAGGGATGCGAACGGATAGTTTGTATTTATTCGGGGATATTCGCGTGTCTCAGTTGTTATCGTTTATTTTACTGATCAGTGCCATTGGGGTATTTATTTGGCGCCGCCGACACAATCAATCATTAAAATCATACGATCGTAGTCATTGGAAAAACCAATGGATCGTCTAAAAGTGAGGAAAATTATGAAACAACAACGGATTGCAGTTTTAGGTGCAGGATCTTGGGGAACCGCGCTTGCTCAAGTACTAGCCGAAAATGGCCATCAGGTCACGCTTTGGGGCAATAATGAAGCGCAGATCAATGAAATCAATCAACAACATACAAACAAACGTTATTTGCCAGAAGTAGTGTTGCCAACAAGCATTAAAGCAGAATACGATCTGGCACGAGCGATTGAGCAGACGGATGCGATTTTGTTTGTCGTACCGACGAAAGCGATTCGTTCAGTCGCAAAAAACGTTGCTGCTTTATTAACCCATCAACCACAAATCATCCATGCTTCTAAAGGGTTGGAGCAAGTGACACATACAAGAATCTCACAGATCTTAGAACAAGAGATTCCAACGAATAAACGTCAAGAGATCATTGTATTGTCTGGTCCTAGTCACGCTGAAGAAGTTTCACGCCGTGACATTACGACAATTACAGCAGCTTCAGTGAATGAAGCTGCTGCAACGTACGTTCAAGCGCTATTTATGAACGACTATTTTCGTATTTATACGAATACAGATGTGATTGGTGTTGAAACTGGTGCAGCATTGAAAAATATTATCGCAATCGGCGCAGGTGCACTAGTAGGATTAGGTTTTGGCGATGATGCCAAAGCGGCGATCATGACACGTGGCTTAGCTGAAATCAGTCGTTTAGGCGTAGCGATGGGAGCAGATCCATTAACCTTTATCGGCCTAAGTGGTGTAGGTGATTTGATTGTAACGTGCACGAGTGTTCACTCAAGAAACTGGCGCGCAGGGCACTTACTTGGTCAAGGACACTCGCTAGATGAAGTCTTAGACAACATGGGGATGGTAGTTGAAGGTGTTTCGACAACCAAAGCTGCAAAAGAGTTGGCAAGTGAGCTAGGCGTTGAAATGCCAATTACTGAAACGATTTATAATGTATTGTACGAAGGAAAAGATATCCAAGTAGCGCTAAGAGAGATCATGTTGCGCGATGGCAAAATCGAAAATGAGTTTTCTATTGAAGAGTAAAGGAGCAATCACATGAAAGTAAGAAAAGCAATTATTCCAGCAGCGGGTTTAGGCACACGTTTTTTACCTGCAACAAAAGCAATGGCTAAAGAAATGCTACCAATTGTCGATAAACCAACGATTCAATTTATCGTAGAAGAAGCGTTAAAATCAGGAATAGAAGATATCTTGATCGTTACAGGAAAAGGCAAGCGTCCAATTGAAGACCATTTTGATGCCAATCTTGAATTAGAAATGAATCTAAAAGAAAAAGGCAAGTCAGAACTCTTAAAATTAGTGGAAGAAACAACCGAAGTAAATTTACACTTCATCCGTCAATCTCATCCACTAGGATTAGGCCATGCTGTATTGCAAGCCAAAGCTTTTGTAGGCAATGAGCCATTTGTCGTAATGTTAGGCGATGATTTGATGGAAGACGAGGTGCCGCTAACGCAACAACTGATCAATGATTACGAAGTCACACATGCCTCAACGATTGCTGTGATGAACGTTCCTCATGAAGAAACGGTCAAATATGGCATTATCAATCCAGGTGAACAAGTAGAACCAGGTTTATATAATGTTAAAAACTTTGTCGAAAAACCAAGTACTCCAGATGATGCTCCAAGTGATTTAGCGATTATCGGACGTTACCTTTTAACACCAGAGATTTTCCAAGTTCTTGAAACTCAAAAACCTGGAGCTGGAAATGAAATCCAATTAACGGATGCGATCGATGAATTAAATCGGACACAGCGCGTATTTGCACGCGAATTCTTAGGGAAACGTTCGGATGTGGGTGACAAATTTGGATTTATGAAAACAAGTATCGAATACGGTCTAACGCATCCAGAAGTAAAAGAGAATCTGACTCAATTTATCATTGAATTGGGACAAGAATTAAGTGCAAAACAGCCAAAAATCAGTGAAACACCAGAAAATTCGGAAGAAGCATAGTTTATATTTGTCGAAAAATCAGGGAAATGCTATGCTTGTTTTAAATAGTTTAAGGAAGGGAGTGTTGGTATGTCAATCGGACAAATCGCCGCTTTAATTGCAGCGTTAGCGTTTGTTGTCTTAGTGTTCTTTATTATTCGATTGCTTGGTAAAGTTACACAAACCGTCGATAAAGTTCAAAAAACCGTTGATTTAGCTAATGAAACGATTACCATCGTGACAAAAGACGTGGATGTATTGTCACGCGAAGTAGAAGGGTTGCTCGTGAAAAGCAACGAGCTACTAATCGATGTAAATCAAAAAGTAGCAACAATCGATCCTTTATTTACAGCGGTAGCAGATTTAGGAACTTCCGTTTCAGATTTAAATTATTCTAGCCGTAACTTGCTTACACGTGTGAGTTCGCTAGGACGTACGACGGCGAAAGCAACAGTTGCTGGTAAAGTAGGGCAAGCAGCATCAAAATATTTTTCAAAAAATAAAGAAACAGCTAAATAAAAGGAGGAATTTTCATGGGTAAAACAAGTGGATTTTTATTAGGTGCAATTATTGGTGGAACAGCAGCAGCGGCAGCAGCGTTATTATTGGCGCCAGAATCAGGTAAAGAAATTCGTGGAAAATTGGCAAAACAAGTTGATGACTTGATGGATGCTGCTGCTGATTACTCTGACGTAGCTAAGGATAAAGGACTTGATTTAGCCGAAATCGCAAAAGATAAAGCAAGTCAATTGGCACAACAAGCTGACGGTTTAGCAAGCACTTTAAAAGGAAAAGTAACGGATGCAAATGATGAAATGATGGATACGACTTCAGAGTTGACAGATGAAGTCAAAAAACAAACAGATGAATTATCTGATCGTTTCAAAAAAACGGCCAATGAAGTTACCGAACAAAGCAAAGAGCATGCGCAAGACATCTTTATTGAAGTCGATGATGCAGCAAAAGATGCAAAAGAAACTGTCCAAGAAGGTAAAGAAGAAGCAAAAGATGTCGCAAAAGATGCAAAAGATGATGCAAAAGCGATTACTGAAAAATTACAAGATGAAATCAAAGAAGAAGCAAATAGTTAATTAAAAAACACGCGCCCATATGAGCGCGTGTTTTTTTAATTTAAGATCATTAATTCTTTTGGCGTAGTTGTAAATGGCTGACAGCCATCTTTTGTCACATAGACACAATCTTCAATACGAACACCGACTTGATTTGGGATATAGATCCCAGGTTCTAATGAAAAACACATGCCTTCTTCGATAATAAGATCATTGCCTTCAACGAGTGAAGGATATTCGTGTACAGAAGCGCCAATACCATGTCCTAGACGGTGATTAAAATACTCACCATAACCATATCCTGCAATCACGTCACGCGCGATTTTGTCTAGTTCACTTGCCAAAATACCTGGTTTAACAGCTGCTTGAGCAGTTAGTTGTGCTTCGAGTACGATTTTATGGATCTTTTGTTGCAAAGCAGTAGGCTCTTTATAGGCTACTGTACGCGTTGCGTCCGAGCAATAGCCATTGGCAATCACACCTAAATCGAACAATACAAGTTGATTTGCTTCAATTTGACGTACGCCAGGTGCGCCATGAGGATTTGCTGCATTTTCACCAGCCAATACTAATGTATCAAAAGACATGTGCGAGATTCCTTGTTTTTTTAGGTGGTATTCAATTTCGGCTACAATTTCTTGTTCGCTGATCCCTTCTTTGATCGCTTTGAAACCAATTTCAAATGCAACATCAGCCCAAGAACCAGCGGTAAGTAACTTGTCGATTTCTGCAGTTGTTTTGATTAGTTGCATACGTGCAATTTCTGGCGTAAGATCAAATGAAAAGCGTGTCTCTAAAAATGCAGATTGGATGGCTTCAAAGCGATCTAAAGTCAACGCTCCTTTTTCTAAGGCCATCTCTTTTGGAAGACCATAACGCGCAGTGATTTCCATTTTGATTTTTTCAAACGGGGACTCATTGTCTAAATAGCCTACGACATCATAGGCAAAGCCACTATGTTCGGCTTCTTTGACATCTAAAGCCGGTGTGAATAAAAATGGTGTACCTTCAGCAGGGACAAAGAGCGCTAAAATCCGTTCATGTGGTTCGCTTTCAAAGCCTGTGAAATATGCGACAGAAGCAGGGTCGCTGATATAGGCTAATGAAATATCATTTCGCTTTAGCCAATTCGTCAATTCGGTTAATTTTATATCGTTCATCTACTTGTTCCTTCTTTCTACATCGATTCAATCCATTTTAACATTGATTTCAACCGGTGACTAGAAAGTAAATTTCATGAAAGTGACAATAAAACGGTTGCATAATGTTTGTTTTTTTGCTATTCTTAACAGGAAATGTAAATAAGATTTTCTGAAAAAATATAAGAACGGAGCACTATCATGGAAAAACAAACGATTACTATTTATGATGTGGCCCGCGAAGCAAATGTTTCGATGGCGACAGTTTCTCGTGTAGTCAATGGGAACCCAAATGTAAAACCAGTGACACGAAAAAAAGTTTTAGAGGTCATTGATCGTCTAGACTATCGTCCTAATGCTGTAGCTAGAGGACTGGCAAGTAAAAAGACGACCACAGTAGGTGTCATCATTCCAAACGTTAGCAACATGTTTTTCTCTTCACTAGCTCGTGGAATCGATGATGTTGCAACTATGTATAAATACAATATTATCTTAACCAACTCAGATGGTGAAAGTGCAAAAGAAGTTTCCGTATTGAATAATCTGTTAGCTAAACAAGTAGATGGGATTATTTTTATGGGACATCACATTACTGATGAAATCAGAGGCGAATTTTCACGTTCGAAAACACCAGTTGTTTTAGCCGGATCGATTGATCCAGATGAACAAGTGGGTAGTGTGAATATTGATTATACTGCAGCGACAAAAGAAGCGGTGACATTACTTGCTAAAAATGGCAACGAAAAAATTGCATTTATCAGTGGTGCATTGATTGATCCAATCAATGGTCATAATCGCTTATCAGGTTATAAAGAAGCATTGAAAGAGGCTGATTTAGCCTACAATGAAGGATTGATCTTTGAGACACCTTATAGCTTTAAAGATGGATTAGCTTTAGTGGATCGCTTATTAAATAGTGGTGCTACAGCGGCTTATGTAACAGATGACGAATTAGCGATCGGAATCTTAGATGGATTATTAGATCGTGGAATTAACGTACCAGAAGAGTTTGAGATCATTACAAGCAATAACTCACTCTTAACAGAAGTGGCTCGTCCGCGCTTAACCAGTATTAGCCAACCGCTATATGATTTAGGTGCAGTATCGATGCGTTTATTGACCAAATTAATGAACAAAGAAGAAGTGGAAGAAAAAACGATCACGTTACCTTACCACATCGTTGAAAAAGGATCTTCTAAATAAACAAAAGGATGTGCCGTTTGGCACATCCTTTAAAAATCGAATACACGGTGTTTCAGAAGTAACGTCTTCGAAAAAAAAGCCGCATCATGACCGAAATAGATGAATCTATTATCGGAATGATGCGGCTTATTTTTTAGAGCTGCCAAGCTGTCACAGCCTCATTTTAGTTATTTGGAATACGTGGAGCCACAGTGCGCCAGTAATCGAGATAGTTGCTATCGGTTCCGCCGATTCCAAATTTAAACGTACTATCTTTTAGACCATCTTTAGCCCAATAAGAGGTAGTTGTTTCTTTTGGAACGGTTACTTTATAGTTGTTAATGGTCACAGTATTAACCAATTTTTCACCAGTGAAAGTCGCAACTTTTTCTTTTTTGACACTATTGTCTAGAGTAAATTTCTCATTGGTATTGATCAATTCAGGATTGGCCTGATAGATTGCATTAGCTAAGTAGGCCATATAGTTGGCTTGGCGTTTGCTTGCCCCTGAATCAGATGGTGTATTGTCATCATGTCCTGTCCAACCACTTAGCGTGATCGAAGGAGTAGAGACAACGAGCCAAGAATCTACATAGTCGTTTGTTGTTCCTGTTTTTCCAACCCAATCAGCGGAAGCTAATGTACCATTGACTGAGCCTAATACATTTTTATATGGTGTGGTAATTTTGCTATCTAATACACTACGCATCAAATCATTCATAATCGAAGCTGTTGCTTTAGAATACACTTGAACTGGTTTTTCATCATATTGATAGACGACTTGACCAGTAGAGTCAGTGATGGTGTCAATTAAATGCCCTTTTTGATAAGTTCCACCATTAGCCAAGGTCTGAAAACCGGCAGTTTGTTCTAAGACGGTTAGATCCATTACGCCAAGAGGTGCTGACTTATAGCTCCATTGGTCAACATTAGGATAGCCCATCTTAGAAAGATACTCATCATAAACAAAACGATCATCTTTGGCATTGTTTAAAGTCGCTTGATAGATTTGATAGGCTGGAATATTATTAGACCAAGAAATGGCATCACGTACTGTTTGGAAGGTATTCATATTGATTTGCGTCGCATTGACGACCGCATCACCACTATCATCACCTTCGCCACCCCAGTTAGTTTCATAATTGGATACACGCGATTCTGTACCAATCAATCCTTGATCCACAGCAGGGCCGTACACTAAAGCGGGTTTGATTGCTGAACCTGCTTGTCGCTGGGCTACAAACGCATGATCAAACTGGTTCGTTGAAAAATCACGACCAGCGACAAAACCTAGGATTTTACCCGTCTTGTTGTCCATCAGAATATTTCCAACTTGCGTTTCCACTCCTGTGTCGTCATCGAGCAAATAACCATTAGCCGCTACAGCATCTTGCATTGCTTGGTAGACTCCTTGGTCGATTGTCGACTTAACAGTGTATCCACCAGATGCAATTTTTTGTTCTGCCAATTCTTCATAAGAATTTTTGATTGCTTCTTTTTGATAATCTTGGGTACTTACTTTAGCTTGTGTAGCTAATTGTTTGGCTAAAACTTCTTTTGCTTGATCAAGAACAGCATAATAAAGATAGCTTTGTTCATCTTGATTGGTTTGATCTTGAGGAAGGAAGTCTTTTGCAAGATCATAATTTTTTGCCTCTTCGTATTCTTCTTTGGTGATCGCTTTTGTTCGATACATGCTAAATAAGACAAAATCTTTACGTTTTAATCCAAGCGAGTCATCTTCTTTCAAAGAACCGTCGGCATTGTAAGGGCTATAGCTGATTGGACTTTGTGGCAATCCAGCAAGAAAGGCCGCTTGTGCTATATTTAGCTCACTAGGTTGAACTCCAAAGATCCCTTCAGCGGCTTCTTGGACACCTGCGATATTTTGACCTTTGTTATTGCGTCCAAAAGGAGATACATTTAAATACATCGTTACGATTTCATCTTTTGAAAAAACATCGTCTACTTGACGCGCAAGAATGATTTCGTTGGCTTTGCGTTTAAAGGTCGTTTCGTTAGTTAACATTTGCTGCTTGACTAATTGTTGGGTCAAAGTAGATCCACCACTACTGCCAATACCGGTTACTTCAGAAATCAAAGCCCGAAGTACGGCTTTAGGGACAAACCCATTGTGTTCATAGAAATTTTCATCTTCCGTTGCGACGATTGCTTTTTTGACTAAATCAGAAATTTGATCTGATTTGACGGTCGTTCGCTGTAAATCAGAATTTACGGTAGCGATCATCGCATTATTGGCATACGTCAAGGTTGATGTTTGCGAGATGTTACCAAGTTCTTGTTGGAGCGTTTGTTTGTTTGGTAGTTTCGTGTCTTCTACTAAATAGGCAAAATATCCTACGCCAATTCCTAAACCGAGTGAGCCAGCAAAAATCCCAATACAAATGACGAATAAAACAAGGGACTGAATCACGCGCATTGCGACATTAAAATAAAATAAGCCACCAGAAGAACGAGGTGTTTGTCTTGATTTTTTTGTTGCTCGTTTTTGTGCCAAAAGGGTCACCTCAATTTTCATATTATTCTGTATGATTATATCAAAAAATAGATTAGAAGGATAGATGGACGATTAGATGGAAAATCGAAGAATTTGCACTTGATACTTTTCTTTCTTAAAAATATCAGTTAATATGGAGAATGACTACGCCGTAAGGGGGAAAAAAAATGAGTTCTGACTTTTTTCAAGAACTAAAAGATCGTGGCTTGGTATTTCAAACAACTGATGAAGCCGCATTAGAAAAACAACTGAATGAGGAATCTGTAAAATTATATGTTGGGTTTGATCCAACTGCCGATAGCTTGCATATTGGACATTTGTTACCTGTACTAATGTTACGCCGTTTCCAACAAAATGGACACGTTCCAATCGCTCTAGTTGGTGGTGGGACAGGAATGATTGGTGATCCTTCATTTAAAGATCAAGAACGCCAATTGAATACATTAGATATCGTGCAGCAATGGTCCAATCAAATTAAAAGTCAATTGTCACGTTTTATTGACTTTGAAAGCGAAACAGCTCCGGCAATTATTGCCAATAATTATGATTGGTTAGGCGAGATTTCGATGATCGATTTTTTACGCGATGTTGGGAAAAACTTTACCATCAATTATATGATGAGTAAAGAAAGTGTCAAACGTCGTATCGAAAGCGGGATCTCATATACAGAATTTGCTTATCAATTACTACAAGCATATGATTTTCTAAAATTATACGAAACACACGGTTGTCTATTGCAATTAGGTGGTAGTGATCAATGGGGAAATATTACTTCAGGGATCGAATTACTACGCCGTGAAAAAGAAGTTCAAGGATTTGGATTTACAATGCCGTTGATCACTAAAGCTGATGGAACAAAATTTGGGAAGACAGAAGGTAACGCGGTTTGGTTAGATGCAGAAAAAACAACACCGTACGAATTCTACCAATTTTGGATCAACACGGATGATCGTGATGTGATCAAGTTCTTAAAATACTTTACTTTCTTACCTTTAGCAGAAATCGCTGAAATCGAAAAAGCATTTTTAGCAGCACCGGAAAGTCGAGTGGCACAAAAAGCGTTGGCTAAAGAAGTAACGACACTTGTCCACGGTCAAGAACGCTATGAACAAGCAGTTCGTATCTCGAATGCCTTGTTTAATGGTGAGATCAAACAACTGACTGGTGAAGAAATCGAACAAGGGTTTAAAGATGTCCCAACGTATCATGTGACATCAGAAGATTCGGATCAATTACTTGAGCTATTGATTGCAGCAAATATCGCTTCATCCAAACGTCAAGCACGTGAAGATTTACAAAATGGTGCGATCTATGTCAATGGTGAACGCGTTCAAAGCGTGGATTACGTTTTACAAGCTAGCGATAAACTATCAGATCGTTTTGTTGTGATTCGACGAGGAAAGAAAAAATACTTTTTACTAACATTTTAAAAAAAAGGTGTGTGGTCAAACACACGCCTTTTTTGATTAAAGGAGAACTTAATGAAAATTGGATCGCATGTTTCCATGAGTGGAAAAGAGATGTTACTCGCTTCAGCAAAAGAAGCGGCAAGTTACGATGCAACAACGTTTATGATTTATACTGGGGCACCGCAAAATACTCGTCGTAAACCGATTGAGGAATTAAATATTGAAGCTGGACAAGCATTTATGGAATCACACGGCTTAGGAGATATCGTCGTGCATGCCCCATATATCATTAATTTAGGCAATACAATCAAACCGCAAAATTTTGGATTTGCGATTGAATTTTTACGTGAAGAAATTCGACGTGCCCAAGCATTAGGCGCTACTCAAATTACCTTGCACCCTGGTGCACATGTAGGCGAAGGGGCGGATGCTGGTATTAAGCAGATCATCAAAGGATTGAATGAAGTCTTAGATAAAAATCAGATTCCTCAGATCGCCTTAGAAACGATGGCTGGAAAAGGAACAGAGATTGGGCGAACATTTGAAGAATTAGCACAGATCATTGAGGGCGTTACCTTGAATGAGAAACTGTCGGTTACACTAGACACGTGTCATACTAATGATGCAGGCTACAATATAAAAGAAGATTTTGATGGTGTCTTAAACGAATTTGATCATATTATTGGGTTAGATCGCTTGAAAGTATTACACGTTAATGATTCGAAAAATCCTCAAGGGTCACATAAAGACCGTCATGCCAACATCGGCTTTGGTACAATCGGTTTTGATGCATTGAATCACGTTGTACACCATCCCCAATTGCTAACGTTACCTAAAATTTTAGAAACACCTTATGTCGGTGAGGATAAAAAGACAAAGCGTGCACCATATAAACGCGAGATCGAGATGTTTCAAACACAAACCTTTGATCCGCAGATGATCGAAAAAATCCAAACTGAAATTTTAGAGGGATAACTTTTTATTTTTGGATTGTTTTTATTTTATTTTCTAGTAAAATAGAAAATTGAGAGTGCATTCAAGAAAGGAGTGTTTGCTAAATGTGGTATGTAGTAGTGGCAATTGTTGCATTAGCTTTAGGAGCTGTAGGTGGCTTTTTCTTAGCGCGTAAATATATGCAAGATTACTTGAAAAAAAATCCTCCAATCAACGAGGATATGTTGCGTTCAATGATGATGTCGATGGGGCAAAAACCATCTGAGAAAAAAATTCGTCAAATGATGCAACAAATGAAAAATCAAAAATAATTGATTTTAACGCGGGCTGATATTCCAGTTCGCGTTTTTCTGACGCTAAAAGGAGTGAAGTAAGGTGTCGATATTTAAAAAATTAGGTTGGTTTTTTAAAGCTGAAAAGAAACATTATATTATTGGAATTATCGCATTGATTGTAGTCGCCATCGTCCAATTAATTCCACCAAAAATTATTGGTGTAATCATTGATGAAATCGATGGTCGTTTGTTAACGAGTTCACGTCTAGTAATGTGGATCAGTATTTTAGTAGTCGCCGCTAGTTTACAATATGTGTTTCGTTTTATTTGGCGGACGAATATTTGGGGAAGTGCCGCGCGTTTAGAACGAAGCTTACGCGAACGATTGTTTCGACACTTTACGAAAATGGATCACGAATTCTATCAACAACATCGTACCGGTGATTTGATGGCACATGCCACAAATGATGTTAGTGCGGTCCAAAACGTTGCTGGAGCAGGAATTTTAACATTTGCCGATTCGTTGATCACAGGGATTTCGACGATTGTCGCGATGGTGTTATTTGTAGACTGGCGTTTGACGATTTTAGCGATGATTCCATTACCATTATTAGCCGTAACGTCTCGAGTTTTAGGATCAAAAATCCATGCGGCATTTCGTGAATCACAAGCGGCGTTTTCCACGATCAATGATAAAGCACAAGAAAGTATTACTGGAATGAAGGTCATCAAAACATTTGGTCAAGAAAAAGAAGATATCGCCGATTTTGAAACGAAGATCGAACAGGCGATTGTGAAAAATCAGCGGGTCAATCGCTTAGATGCGTTATTTGATCCTGCAATTACCTTGATTATTGGCCTTTCTTATGTGCTGACGATTATCATTGGTGGACGCTATGTCATGAACGAAACGATTACGATCGGACAATTGGTGTCTTTTGTAAGTTATATCGGGATGTTAGTATGGCCGATGTTTGCGATTGGGCGCTTGTTTAATGTCATCGAACGAGGAAATGCGAGTTATGATCGAATCGAAGCACTATTGGCACATCAAACGCACATCATCGAAGAAAAGCATGGCATTAAAACCAAGGCTCAAGGGGATGTAATGATTGCAATTAATGAATTTCATTATCCAAAACAAAACGCAATCGCATTACAAGATATTCAAATTACCATAAAAGAAGGACAAACATTAGGACTAGTTGGGAAAACTGGAGCGGGAAAAACAACGCTGCTAAAATTATTGTTACGCGAATACGATCATTTTAACGGTAAGATTTTATTTGGCCAACACGGGTTGAGTCAATATACTTTAGATGCATTGTTGCAATCGATTGGGTATGTACCACAAGATCATTTTTTATTTTCTATGACGATTTTAGACAATATTCGCTTTGCTAATCCGACTTTAGCTAAAGAACAAGTGTATCAAGCTGCGAAGATGGCTGCAATCCACGAAGATATCTTACAATTGCCACAAGGATATGACACAATGGTCGGAGAGAGAGGAGTATCGTTATCTGGTGGTCAAAAGCAACGGTTGTCGATTGCCAGAGCTTTAGTTGTAAGACCGGAGTTGTTGATTTTAGATGATGCCTTATCGGCAGTTGATGCAAAAACGGAAGAAAAAATCTTGACTCAATTACGTACGGAACACCATCGACAAACGACAATCATTGCTGCGCATCGTTTAAGTAGTGTGATGCACGCCGATGAGATCGTAGTGTTTGATGAAGGAAAGATTACCGAACGTGGGACACATCATGAGTTATTAGCTTATGATGGTTGGTATCGTAAAATGTGGGAAAAACAACAACTTGAAGCAAAAATTGAAGGAGGAGAAGCCTAATGGAAAAACAATCAGAATGGTCCAAATCCCTGCCTTTGAAAGAACAGCTAACAATCATTAAACGAATGCTCAAATTTACCAAAGCGTACCGTAAGACATATGTGATTGCGATTGGCTTTTCTTTAGCCTTAGCGATCGTCAATATTTTGATGCCAAAGGTCTTGCAATATTTGATTGACAATTATTTGACGGCCAAATCAGCCACCACGCAAATCATTCTCTTTTTTGGTGTGTTATATCTGATCGGAACACTTTTAAAAGCCGTCATTTGGTTTTTTCAAAGTTATTTGTATTCGATGGCCTCGTTAAAAACATTACAACATGTGCGTCTCACGCTATTTAAAAAGTTACACACACTTGGTATGCGGTACTTTGATCAAACACCGGCGGGATCGATTGTATCGCGAGTATCAAACGATACAGAATCGCTTAATGAATTTTGGTACGTCTTTTTAACGGTCATTACGGGCGTATTTGCCGTCGTGTCCTCATTCATCGCGATGTTCCAGATCAATGCTAAAATTGCGTGTATCAATTTATTATTTTTGCCGATCTTATTATTTGTCATTTGGTATTACCAAAAATACAGCTCGAAGATCTATCGCCAAATGCGTGAACGCTTGAGTCAGTTAAATACCAAGTTGAATGAATCGATCTCTGGGATGAGTATTATCCAACAATTTCGACAAGAAGAACGTTTGAATCGTGAATTTGAAGCGACAAATAACGATTATTTGGCTACACGCTTTGCGATGATTCGCACAAATTCTTTGCTTTTGGCGCCAATTATTAATCTGTTATATGCTCTAGCAGTAGCAGTTTCTTTAAGTTTATTTGGGATCGACGCGATGCACTCACCGATTGAAGTTGGCCTGATCTATGCCTTTACTACGTACGTATCGAGCTTTTTTAATCCGATGACGCAAATGATGGACTCCTTAAGTGTCTTTACAGATGGAATCGTAGCGAGTAGTCGGATTTTGGCGATATTGGATCATGAAGAAGCAACACCACAACCTTATGCACAAGCCGATGCTATCGTGACACAAGGGAAAATCGAATTTCGCCACGTGACGTTTTCTTATGACGGGCAACATCCAGTACTAAAAGATATTTCGTTTATTGCTTATCCAGGACAAACGGTAGCCTTAGTCGGGCATACTGGTAGCGGAAAAAGTTCGATCATTAATGTATTGATGCGTTTTTATGAATTTGGTGAAGGACAAGTCTTGATCGATGACCGTGATATTCGAGAATTTTCGTTAGCTGAGCTGCGTGAAAAATTAGGATTAGTACTTCAAGACGCTTTTCTATTTTATGGAAATATTAGTGACAATATTCGTTTGATGAATCCAAATATCACGCAATTTGAAGTCGAAGAAGCAGCTCGATTTGTTCAAGCGGATGCGTTTATCCAAAAATTACCAGGCGGATATCATGCTAAAGTGATTGAACGCGGTGCGGGATATTCTAGCGGGCAACGCCAATTGATTTCATTTGCACGTACGATCGTAACGCAACCGAAAATTTTGATTTTAGATGAGGCAACCGCTAATATCGATACCGAGACAGAAGGGTTTATTCAGGAAGGTTTGCAAAATATGCGCCGTGGTCGTACAACGATCGCAATCGCCCATCGGTTGTCGACCATCAAAGATGCGGATTTAATTCTTGTATTGGATCATGGAAACATTGTAGAACGTGGGACACATGAACAATTGATCGAACAAATGGGACTTTATGCTGACATGTATGCTTTACAAAGTGCAGAAGTCTAAAAAGAGGTGCTGACAGAAGTTTACAGCTTATTTTTGAAGGAATCACTTCTGGAGTACTATTTATTCAGTGCATAATGGGGTGTGACAGACATTTGTCACACCCCATTTTTTTTATAAAATTGCTTCGATATCAGTAGTTGCATCTAATGGGGATGTTTTTGGACCATAGCGTTTAATGACATGTCCTTCTTTATCGACTAAAAATTTTGTAAAATTCCATTTGATGGCATCAGACAGCAAGCCACCTTGAGCCTCTTTTAAATACGTAAATAAAGGGTGGGCTTCTTTTCCATTTACGGCGATGATTTCATGCATTGGAAAACTTACTCCATAAGAAAGACGACAGCTTTCAGCAGCCTTTTGTCTATCACTGACTTCTTGATGGAATTGATTGGAAGGAAAGCCGAGAACGACAAATCCTTGGTCTTGGTATTTTTTATAAAGTGCTTCAAGATCAGAAAACTGTCCTCTTAAGCCGCATTTTGTTGCTGTATTGACGATCATCATCGCTTGCCCTTTATAGCGTTCAAGCGTATAAGCATTACCCGATTCATCTACTACTTCAATATCATAAATTGTTGTCATATTATACCCTCCAATATGAAATCAGTACAACTTTAGTATACACAAAAAGTGAACAAATACCCACGAATTAAGCCAGTTCGACTTCTTCTTTTTGATCTAGTACCGCTTTAGAACGCCATACTCCAGAGCGCCAACGATAGATCATCAATAGGCTACGTAGTAATTCATCGATCGCATAGGCAATCCATACGCCAACAAGGCCCCAACCGATAGGGATAGCTAACAGATAAGAAAACGGCAGGCTGATGATCCATAAGACGATTAAACTACACACTAGTGGATATTTGACATCACCGCTTGCATTTAAGGAACCAACTAAGATCATATTGACCGAACGAACAGCTTCTAATAAGATTTCAACTAAAAAGACTTGCTTGGCAATCGCAATGACGGTTTCATCTGTGGTAAAGATCCCCATGATAGGCTCGATAAAAATGTAAGTCAGAATACAAATCAATACACTTGCACTCACACCAAGAATCATGGAACGCATGCCTCTAGTATATGCACGATCAAATTCTTTTGCCCCTACATGACGACCGATCATAATCTGATTTCCTTGACTTAAAGCTGCAGCAATCAAATAGACGAATTGTGAAATGGCCGTAATATATGATTTGGCGATCAGTACACTTGCCCCTAAAGAAGCCACGATCATAGTTACGACGACTTGAGCCCCTTGATACGATAATGATTCGCCTGAAGAAGGAAGACCATAAGTTAAGATTTGTTTCATACGCTTAAAGGAGAAGCGTTTAAGGGACAATTCCGTCAACGAATAATAAATATGTTTCTTCAATAATACAACAGCAATGATCAACCCGATACCATTACCAAAAACACTAGACCACGCTAATCCTGCTACGCCAAAACTTGGTAGACCAAAGGGACCATAAAGAGCAAAGTAATTGCCAATAACGGCCAAGATACTGGCTGTCATAGGGATTAAAAGAGCTGGTTTTGTATAGCCATGTGTACGTAAAATCGCGATAATCACAGCTGACAACGCTGAAATCACTAAACTACCTCCAAAAATCTGCAAATAACTTTTTCCAATGGCAATCAAATCAGGTGTGAGGTTCATGATGTGCAGTAACGGACTAGAAAGACTGATAAACGTTACACTGATCATCAGACCGATCAAAAAGGCACTAAATAAACTCGTATTGATGACTGCTTTAATTTCATGGTTACGTCTAGCACCAAGAAGCTGTGCAATAATGATTTGGGTACCCACTGTAACAAAACCATAAATAAAAATCGATAAATTCAACAATTGATTGGCAGCACCAATCGAGGCAACAGCGGGTTCAGAGTAATGTGAGATCATCCAAACATTGACATTTCCAATGACCACACGTAAGAAAAATTCAATAAAAATCGGCCAACTTAAAAACAATAATTCAGAATCAGATGGGGTAAGGCGAAATAATTTGGTCACAATAGGTTCCTTTCTTTTGAACACGACTTAGCAACAACTTCTTGAAAAGTTTACTCCACCAAATTAGAAAGTCAAGTTCTATGAAGAAACTCCAATAAAAAAACACTTGCTTTTTTTAAAAATTCAAAGCAAAATAGTCGACAGAGTGTCTAGAAAAAAGTAAAGTTTAGACAGTGAGAAAACGGAGGGGAAAATTATGTATGATGTAGTAATAATCGGAGCAGGACCTGCAGGGATGACCGCAGCGCTTTACGCTTCTAGAGCAAATTTAAATGTCGTAATGATCGAGCGTGGAGCCCCTGGTGGTCAAATGAACAATACAGCCGAAGTCGAAAACTATCCAGGATTTGATTCTATTCAAGGACCAGATTTGGCAAATAAAATGTATGAAAATACCGAGCGTTTTGGAACTAAAAATGCGTATGGCATCGTTAAAGGAATCAAAGATCAAGGCGATTACAAAGAAGTAATCACAGATGATGAAACTTATCAGGCAAAAACTGTGATTATTGCGACAGGCTGTGATCATCGTAAATTAGGTGTTCTGGGTGAAGACGAGTATGCAGGCCGTGGGGTATCGTATTGTGCTGTCTGTGATGGCGCGTTTTTCCGCAACAAAAAATTAGTGGTTGTTGGTGGTGGAGACTCTGCTGTTGAAGAAGCGATCTATTTGACACGTTTTGCTAAAGAAGTCGTGATTATTCACCGACGTGATGAACTACGTGCCCAACAAATCATTCAAGAACGCGCATTTGCAAATGAAAAAATCTCATTTATTTGGGATACTGTCGTAGAAGAGATCACAGGAAACGATATGGTCGTGCAAAGCGTGAAAACACGTAACGTAAAGACTGATGAAGTCAAAGAAGAAGCAGCAGATGGTGTGTTTATCTATGTCGGACTAGATCCTTTGACAGAGCCATTCCAAAATACTGGGATTTTAAATGAAGAAGGTTGGATCGTAACAGATAACAACATGCAAACGAAAGTTCCAGGCGTCTTTGCAGTCGGGGATGCGCGTGAAAAAGAATTGCGTCAAATCACGACAGCAGTCGGTGAAGGAAGTATCGCAGGCCAAAACGTATATAATTATATCGAATCATTGTAAAAGATGCGCTTAGGCGCATCTTTTTTTTTCTAGGCGTCCTATGTAATTAATGATATACTTAAAATGAATGAATGATGAAAGGGTGTTCTTTATGTCTTGGAAAGAAGTTTTTGAGCAATGGAAAAAAGAAGAAACATTAGATTCTTCTTTAAAATCAGAATTAGAAAAATTGGAGCAAGATCCTGCCGCACTAGAAGATGCTTTTTATACGCAATTAGAGTTTGGAACAGCAGGAATGCGCGGTTTATTAGGTCCTGGGATTAACCGAATGAACATCTATACCGTACGTCAAGCAACTGAAGGATTGGCACGATTTATGGATACACAAGATCCTGAAACTAAAAAACGTGGTGTGGCGATTGCATATGACTCACGTCATTTTTCAGAAACATTTGCGATGGAAGCTGCACGTACATTAGCTAAACACGATATTCCTTCATTTGTATTTGAAGGATTGCGTCCAACGCCAGAATTATCATTTGCTGTACGTCATTTACATGCTTTTACTGGAATCATGATTACCGCTTCACATAATCCAGCAGCATACAATGGCTATAAGGTCTACGGTGAAGACGGTGGTCAAATGCCACCAGCAGATGCAGATGCATTGACTGGATTCGTACGTGAGATTGAAAATCCACTAGAGATTCCCGTATTATCTGAAGCTGAGATTCATACAAGTGGTTTGATCTCAATTATTGGTGAAGAAGTCGATCATGCGTATTTAGAACGTATTAAAGAAGTGACGATCAATCATGTACTAGTTGAAGAAATGGGTAAAGAATTAAAATTAGTCTATACGCCATTACACGGGACAGGTCGTATGCTAGGTGAGCGTGCGTTGAAACAAGCAGGATTTGAAACATTTGTGATCGAACCAAATCAAGGGATTCCTGATCCAGACTTTTCAACAGTGAAATCACCAAATCCTGAAGAAGCAGGAGCATTTGAGTATGCGATGACGCTAGGGAAAAAAGAAGAAGCTGATCTTTTGATCGCGACAGATCCAGATGCAGACCGTTTAGGCGCAGCTGTCCGTTTGCCAAATGGTGACTACCAAGTGTTGACTGGAAATCAAATCGGAGCAATCATGATCCACTATATTTTAGAGGCGCATAAACAAGCCAATACGCTACCAGAAAACGCGGCTGTCTTAAAATCAATCGTATCAAGTGAATTGCCAACAGCGATTGCTAAAAGCTATGGCGTTACGATGATGAACGTGTTGACTGGGTTTAAATTCATTGCAGAAAAAATCGAACAATTTGAAGAAGACCATTCACATACTTTCATGTTTGGGTTTGAAGAAAGCTATGGCTATCTTGTAAAATCTTTTGTTCGTGACAAAGATGCAATTCAAGCGCTTGTTTTATTGGCTGAGATTGCCGCATATTATAAAAAAGCAGGAAAAACATTATACGATGCATTACAAGAAATTTTCGAAACCTATGGCTATTATGCTGAAAAAACGATTTCTGTAACGATGAGTGGTCAAGAAGGTGCAGCAAAAATCGCTGCTTTAATGACGCGTTTTCGTGAGCAAGCACCGACTACATTTGCGGGTATCGATGTAGCCGTTGCTGAAGATTTTCAAGCAGGTACGATCACAAATCTAAATACAAATGAAACAAGTGAAATGACAACACCAGCATCTAATGTATTAAAATACCAATTGGTAGACGATAGTTGGATCGCAGTACGTCCTTCAGGAACGGAACCAAAAATCAAATTTTACATTGGTGTTAAAGCAGATACTAAAGAAGCAGCGGACCAAAAAATCAATGATTTAGAAGCAGCGATCAATGCTTTAGCATAAATGAATGAAAACTAGGATGTTCTTGGTCCTAGTTTTTTCTATCGAATAAAGTAGGTGAATTATGGAAACTTCAGCAAATGAACTCGAACAAGTAGTCCAATTATTTAAAGTATTGAGTGATCGTAATCGCTTGAAAATTTTATTGTTTTTACAAACGGGTGAGAAAAATGTGACCACGATTGCTCAAGAAATGGATATGGAACAGTCTGCCGTGTCTCATCAATTGCGCTTACTGCGAGATAAACATATTGTAAAAACTAGACGCGAAGGAAAGGCGATTTTATATAGTTTAGATGATCATCACGTAGTCGAAGTGTTGACGAAGACCTTTGAACATGTTCATCATCAATCAAGCTTCTTTTGATGGATTTTCAGAAAATCCTAGTTTTTGTGGTCGCTTTTTGTTATGCTAATGGAAATTATTAGAAAACAATGAAAGAGATTTCTTTCAGAAAAGGAGTTTATATGGAAGACAAGCCACTAAATATTGCGATTTTAGGACTAGGATCTGTAGGGGGAAAGGTCGTTGAATTGCTCGCGCATCATCAAAAAAAGATGGTAGATCAAACAGGTAGAAAGATTCAAATCAAAACAGCATTGGTTCGCTCAGTAACACAACCTGATAAACGTTCAATTGCACAGCGTTATGGCATCGAGTTAACAGAGTCGATTGAAACGATCACAAACGATCCAGAAATTGAGCTCGTAATTGAATTACTTGGTCGTATCCATCCTGCAAAAGAATATATCGAAGCGTGTTTGATGAAGCAAAAGAGCGTGATCACTGCAAATAAAGATCTGGTTGCTTCTCATGGCGCATCATTAAATGACCTTGCACAAACTTATAATGTCGCTTTACTCTATGAAGCAAGTGTTGGTGGTGGTATTCCAATTATCCAAACGTTACAACAGCAATTTGCGTTTGATGAGATTACGAAAATGACGGGTATTTTGAACGGAACTACTAATTTTATTTTAAGTAAGATGCTAGATGAAGCACTAAGTTACGAGGACGCACTAGCTTTAGCTCAAGAATTGGGATACGCAGAGTCGGATCCGTTTAACGATGTTTCGGGAACTGATGCAGCTTATAAAGCGATCGTGTTGGCACAGGTCGTCTATAAAATCGCTCCTTCACTCGAGCAAGTCGCATTAGAAGGTATCGAAGATCTTTCAAGTGACTATTTAGCGCTTGTCAAACAGTTTGGCTACAAAGTGAAATTATTGGCGACGATCAAAGCAATAGCTGGTCAAGTCGAACTACAAGTGGCACCAACATTGATTGATACGCAACAATTACTTGCTCAAATTGATCAAGAAACCAATGCTTTAGTGATTGAAAGTAAACAGATCGGTCAGACTTTTTTAAGTGGTCCTGGAGCTGGAGCTGCTCCAACAGCTTCTAGCGTATTAGCAGATCTTTATCACTATCTCACAACACAAACATCTACTTCTTCATCGCTAAAGCTAGCCACACTTGGTAAAAAAGCGTCAAAGATATACGGGATTTGCTTTGAACAACCGACGCAAATCAAGAACTTTACGAATCAACAATTGACGTGGATTGATACGATCGTACATCAAACCGTTGAAACGAAAACGTATATTATGGTACGTACGAAGCCGATTTTAGAGGCTGAAAAAACGCAATTATGTACACAAATCGCAGAACTTACTTCATTTAGTAAATGTCTAGAGGTATTTGATGCTAAAGAAAAAGAGGATGGACAATGAAAATAAAAATTCCAGCAACGAGTGCGAATCTTGGACCGGGATTTGATTCTTGTGGGATCGCCGTCAATCGTTATCTAGAAATTACGGTAAAAGAAACTACAGATGCATGGGAAATCGAACACGATCTAGGTCAAGATATTGCAAGTGATCAAGAAAATTTACTGATTCAAACTGCTTTATCGGTCACAAAAGACTTAGTTCCGCACCGAATTCAGATGACATCGACAATTCCTTTAGCCAGAGGATTGGGAAGTAGCTCTTCTGTGATTGTCGCAGGAATTGAATTAGCCAACCAATTAGGACGACTAAATCTTTCGAATCAAGAAAAACTTACACTTGCAACTAAAATTGAAGGTCATCCAGATAATGTGGCCCCTGCGATTTTCGGTCAATTAGCGATTGCTTCTTATGATGCGACAAGTGGTCAAGTGGACAACGTCACTGCGCCTTTTCCCGAATGTGGAATTGTTGCCTACATTCCCAAACAAGAGTTATTGACGAAAACGAGCCGTGCAGTATTGCCAGAGACATTTACTTATCAAGAGGCAGTAAAAGCGAGTGCAATTGCAAATGTCATGTTGGGGGCATTGCTCACTAACGATATAAAACTAGCTGCTAGCATGATGGCAAAAGATCGTTTCCACGAATCCTTTCGTGCAAAAATCGTTCCAGAGTTAGCGCAATTAAAAAATTTAGCAACAAAAAATGGAGCCTATGGAGCGTTTTTAAGCGGTGCAGGTCCAACAGTATTGTTTTTAACACCAAAAGATCAAGAAGCACAATTGATGAACCAACTGGCTCTTTATGCAAAAGATACTGCAGTAATCGAAGCATTAGCGATCGATACTAAAGGGATCCAAGTCGAAAAAACGAGAGTGTGACAAGCGTCACACTCCCTAAAAGATAGATAAATAGTGCATCAGAAATAGCATTGTCAACAATAAGTCGAATCATTACCTAAATAGGTAACGATTCGACTTATTTTTTGGCTATCTACTTTTGGCACAGTTTCTTGTTTTAAATTGGTTTGGTACTTTCGTCAGAATCGGTAATGTAATAACTGTGGTCTTCTAATTTTAAGGCATTTAAAATCATAGAGGCTGTCTCTTCGATAGATAAAGATGCCACATTGATCACGACACAGCCGATTTTCTCATAAAGATCTTGTGCAAAATCTAGTTCTTCACGGATCTTATCAATATTTGAATAGGCCGTATCGGGATTTAACCCATAGGTCAACATGCGCTCTTTGCGAATCGAATTTAAAACGTCTGGATCATTCGTCAAACCAACGATCTTTTTAGGATCGACGTCCCAAATTTGTTTAGGGATATGCGCTTGCGGTACGATTGGAAGATTGGCTACTTTTAGATTTTTATTCGCTAAAAATAAACTAAGTGGCGTTTTAGATGTCCTAGAAACGCCTAATAATACAACGTCTGCTTCTAAAAAGCCTCTTGGATCTTTCCCATCATCGTATTTGACAGCAAACTCCATCGCTTTGATTCGTTTAAAATAATTTTCATTTAAGTGATGCATCGCACCTGGTTCACGCGAAGGTTCGATACCGGTACGTCTTGCGACTTCATCGACAGCAGGAGAAAGAACGTCCATATGAAAGACACCACTTTGTTCACAAAATTCATTTGTCAATTCGATCAATTCTGTTTTAATCAAGGTATGTAAAACCACACCGTTTTTTTGTTTTGCATCTTTTAATGTTTTTAAAAGTGCTTCCTTTGAACGGATAAAGGTTCTGCGATGTAGGGAAAAATCAACCGAAGGATATTGTGCCATAGTTGCTTGGGCAAGTTTTGTAGCCGTTTCACCAGCAGAATCAGATACCACAAAGAAATTAATAATAGGATTGTCTGTCATAAAATTCGCCTCACTTGTTTTTTTTATAGAAATAGTATACCATAAAGTGATTAAAATGAATCGTAATCATTTGGATTTAGGGGTAAACAGCTATGACAAATCACACGCAGCACACGCATGAATCAGGAATTGAGCAAGCGTTAGAATTACTAAAAACATACGGGTTTAAATATACCAAAAAACGAGAGATGCTCTTGACTTATTTAGCCAAGACCAACCGCTATCTGCCGGCTAGAGAAGTCTACGAAGCACTAAGTCAAACGTATCCTAATGTTAGTTATGATACGATTTATCGTAATTTACATGATTTTTCAGAAATCGGAATCGTCGAACAAACGGATCTAAATGGCGAGATGAAATTTCGCTTTCACTGTAAATTACATGGAATCGGTGAGCATCACCATCATTTTATTTGTTCGGTGTGTGGCAAAACGAAAGAGCTTCAATATTGTCCGATGACGATCTTTGAAGACCAATTACAAGGATGTAAGGTTGAAGGCCATCGTTTTGAGATTTATGGACGATGTGAGGAATGCCAAAATTAGTCAAATCACGAAATTCTCAGAACATTTTAAGAGAACATCTTGACAGTTTGATACCCCTCATATATAATTTTTTAAGGACAGTGTTGTTGGTTGGGTTTCCAATTAGCAAAAACGGTTACTTTTTAAGCTCGGAGGGAGGGAATTTATATGTCAAAAACAGTGGTTCGCAAAAATGAATCTCTTGACGATGCTCTTCGTCGCTTCAAACGTTCCGTGTCAAAAGCAGGTACTTTACAAGAATCTCGCAAACGTGAATTCTATGAAAAACCAAGTGTGAAACGTAAGAAGAAATCTGAAGCAGCTAGAAAACGTAAAAAATTCTAATCTAGCCGCAAAGAATTGGAGCTGGTAGTGTGACGCTACTTAGTACGTTGAACGATGACATGAAAACGGCGATGAAGGCTAAAGATAAAGAACGCTTGAGCGTGATTCGTATGTTGAAAGCATCGCTTCAAAACGAGCAAATCAAGGTTGGCCACGAATTGAATGATGAAGAAGAATTGACGATTTTATCTCGTGAGATGAAACAACGTCGTGATTCTTTGACTGAATTTGAAAAAGCGGGTCGTGAAGATCTTGTTGAAAAAATAAAAGGTGAAATTATCATCGTAGAAAAATATCTTCCGCAGCAGTTGACTGAAGAAGAAATCCGTCAAATCGTTTCTGACGCAATCGTGAAAACGAATGCGACTTCTGCCAAAGAATTTGGTAAAGTAATGGGCGTTGTGATGCCTCAAGTTAAAGGTAAAGCAGATGGAAATCAAGTAAACGCAATTGTGAAAGAGCTATTGAAATAAGAGGTAAGGACACGTCGCAGACAGTTTTGTCTGCGACTTTTTTCAATTTTACAGACAAAATGAAAAGCAGTAACGTTTTAAAACGAGTTATGGTATTATGGTACTAAAGTTCAATCACGAAGGAGCGATCATTTTTTTGTTTGAAAACCAATATTCTAGAGAAATCGAATTAGCATCAACAGATGACTTAGCGATGCTAGTCGGTACACATGATAAACATATGAAAGTTATCGAAGAACATACTCAAACCACGATTTTAACACGAGGCGAGGTCATTCAAGTACTTGGCGAACAAGCACAAGTCGATCAAGTTGTTGAATTGATCCAAGCGTTATTGCTTTTGATCAATCGTGGGATCAACGTTACCACTCCCGATGTGATTAGCGCATTGAAATTGATGCATCAACATAAATTGGGTTCTTTTTTGACGTTATATGAACAAGAGATTTTAAAAGATCGTACAGGAAAAGTGATCCGTGCGAAAAATCTTGGTCAAATTCGGTATGTCGAAGCTATTGAAAAGCATGATGTAGTATTTGGGATCGGTCCAGCTGGAACTGGGAAGACGTTTCTAGCCGTTGTATTAGCGATCGCGGCACTAAAAAAAGGGCAAGTAGAAAAAATCATCTTGACGCGACCAGCAGTAGAAGCAGGGGAGAAACTTGGATTTTTACCAGGTGATCTAAAAGAAAAAGTTGATCCTTACCTACGTCCAGTCTACGATGCGTTGTATCAAATCTTTGGTGTCGAACACACGACGCGTCTAATGGAACGCGGAGTCATTGAAATTGCACCATTGGCCTATATGCGTGGACGAACATTAGAAAATGCATTTGTGATTTTAGATGAAGCGCAAAATACGACGATCGCACAAATGAAGATGTTCTTGACACGACTAGGCTTTCATTCAAAAATGATCGTCAATGGAGATGCTAGCCAAATCGATTTACCAAAAGGTGTCACAAGCGGTCTCGTTCATGCGCAGCAAACGTTGCAAAACATCAAACAAATTCAATTTGTTCATTTTGATGCAGCAGATGTAGTGAGACATCCCGTCGTCGCTGAGATCATCAAAGCGTATGAGTATGAAACGGCACTTGAATAAAGAAGGGAGAACGTATGATAATTCAACCTTTAGCAAAATTACATCAAAAAATGGGACGGTTTTTTATTCCGACCGTCTTAGTATTCTTTTTTATTATCAGTACATTATTATTGTATCCTAGTGTGCAGCAAAAAAGTGTGAGCTATCAAGAAGGCCAAGTAGCGGAAGAAAATATCCGAGCGAACAAAACGATCGAAAATACGAACGCAACGGAGCAAAAACGCAAATTAGCAGCCGAAGCGGTCACACCAGAATACACCTATCAATCGGATATGGCGAAAAAACAATACGATTTAGTCAATAATTTATTCACCTTGATCTTACGTGTGAAAGATGCGGCAGATAAATCGTATCAACAAAAAGTACAAGCCGCAAAAAATGGAACAGAAGTTGTGAAACCGACTGTAGATGAACTGATTACGGCATTGAAGAAAGAATTCAAATCAATCGATTCAGACGATTTAGATTTTTATCAAAGCATGAACACGAATTTTTTACAAAATATATTTACACTTTCATCTGCTGAAATAGCAACTGTTCGTGATCAAACACTTGAATTGATGAATGAACAAATGTCTAAACAAATCAAATCCAATGAGGTCGAAACCGCTAGACAAACGGCTGAAAATCAGTTGGATCAACTAGAATTAAGTGTTAGTCAAGCAAGTGTCATCCGTTATTTATTAAGTAAGGGGATCGTGGCCAATACTTTCTTAAATGAGAAACGAACGACTGAATTGCAAAATGAAGCAAAAGATGCCATTCAGCCGGTGATGATTTACCAAGGGGAGATCATCGTTCGTGAAGGTTCACAAATCGATCAAACGGCGATCGAAAAATTGAAATTGCTTGGATTGACCAATAAAAATAAAAGCTATTTTTCATTGGTTGCTGTAGTTTGTGCGATTTTACTGCAAATCGGCATGCTGATCTTTTTTGTCAAACAAATGGAAGAAAAAACTAAAGCTACTGATTGTTATCTATTTTATATGACGATTATGACGCTTAGTATGGTCGCGATGAAGTTTTTCCAACTGTTTCAATCAGGGGGACTACCGTATATCCCGTTATTCTTTCCAGCTGCATTTGCGCCGCTTGTGTTGAATCTATTTATGAATCGACGCTCAGGGCTATTAGCAGCGTTATTCCAAGTAATCTTTGCGATGTTTATTTTCAATAATACCTATAGCGATATTGGAACCAATATTTTGATTTTTATTTTGCTTTCGTATTTGTTCTCAGGTGTGATAGGGGCGATCATTCGTCAACAACGTATCTCCGAACAATTGGTGATCTCGACGATGTGGTTGGTCATCTTCCCATTGTTGATGAACATTATGCTTGTGATCTATCAAGGAATGAGTATTACCGAAGGACAAACATGGATCGCCTTAGCCTGTGCTTTAGCCGGGACGCTGTTGTCGTTACTCTTGACGATGGGACTACATCAGTATATCGAATTGCTCGTAACTGATGACAGTGTTATCGTATTAAATGAATTGAGTAATCCAAACCATCCGCTATTGAAACGTTTATTAGAAGAAGCACCCGGCACGTATCACCATAGTATGATGGTAGCCAATTTAAGTGCCAATGCGGTCGCAGCGATTGGTGGCAATTCCTTGCTCACACGTGTAGCGTGTTATTATCATGACATCGGTAAATTGAAACATGCAAATTTCTTTGTTGAAAATTTACCTGCCGGAGCGGAGAATCCGCATAATTTCTTGTTGCCAGAAGATAGTCGCGATATTATTTTCGGTCACGTTTTAGATGGCGCAGAAGTCTTAGAAAAAGAGCGGATGCCGCAAATGGTGATCGATATTTGTCGACAACATCACGGCACAACATTGATGAAATTCTTTTACGTGAAAGCCAAAGAACGCAATGATCAAATCGAAGAAGCGGATTTTCGTTATCCAGGTCCAAAACCGCAGTCAAAAGAAGCAGGTGTCGTAAGTATCGCAGATAGTTGTGAAGCGGCTGTACGTGCGATGGATCATCCAAGTAATGAAGATATCAAACGCTTTGTTTCAAATTTGATTAAAGATCGAATTTTAGATGGACAACTAGAAGATTCTGGGTTAACGTTAAAAGAAATTCGGTTAGTTGAAGAATCTTTAGTCAATGGATTATGTTCGACTTTCCATTCGCGGATCAAATATCCTAAAATGAAACCTACTGCATCACAAGACTCAAAGAAAGAAGCGTAACAAGATGGAAATTACCTTTATTGATGAACAAACACTCGTAACACCAGAAAAAATCAGCGAAATTCAAGCATTATTAAATTTTGCAGCAATGCATCTAGGAATTGAAGAAGATGCAGAGATGTCGGTTACGTTTATGAATAACCCAGAGATTCAAGTCATCAATCGGGAGTATCGAGGAAAAGATGCGCCGACTGATGTGATTAGTTTTGCATTTGAAGAAGAAGGGGAGGGAGAGATGGAGATTTTCTTTGATGAAGAAAACGCCCTTGATCTACCACGAACACTTGGAGACATCATGATTTCAGTCGAGCGTGCCAAAGAACAAGCTAGTGAGTATGGTCATTCTTTTGATCGTGAACTAGGGTTTTTAGCTTTACATGGTTTTTTACATATCAATGGATATGACCATATGACTCCAGAAGATGAAAAAGAGATGTTTGGCCTTCAAAAAGAAATTCTTGATGCATATGGACTTGAGAGATAAGACGCACGAACAAACAGAAAAAAACAAATCATTTATCCAATCGGTCGACTTTGCCGTTACAGGGTGGAAGACAGCTTTTCATGATGAGCGAAATTTTCGTAGTCATCTTATGACGACAGTCGCAGCCATTTTAGCGGGTCTATTCTTTCGCTTGGCGATGTATGAATGGTTTTGGCTACTAGGCAGTTGTTTTTTGGTTTTATTCGCTGAATTGATCAATACTGCTTTTGAAAATGTAGTCGATATGGTAACGGATCATCATTTTCATCCCGTCGGAAAAAAAGTCAAAGACATTGCAGCTGGGGCTGTTTTACTCACCGCATGCTTTGCTTTTTTAATTGGATGTTTGATTTTTATCCCAAAAATTATAGCATGGTTTTAATTAAGGAGAAGAAATGACAGAACATAAATCAGGATTTGTAGCGATCGTGGGTCGCCCAAACGTTGGAAAATCAACATTATTAAATCGAATCGTTGGTCAAAAAATTGCGATTATGAGTGATAAGGCTCAAACAACACGAAACAAAATCCAAGGAGTATATACGACAGACGATACCCAAATCGTTTTTATCGATACACCAGGAATCCATAAACCAAAGTCACGTCTAGGTGACTTTATGGTTGAAACAGCCTACAGTGCATTACGTGAAGTCGACGTTGTGTTGTTTATGATCAGTGCAGATCAAAAGCGTGGTAAAGGAGACGACTTTATCATTGAACGCTTGAAAAAAAGTGATGTGCCCGTCTTTTTAGTCGTAAATAAATTGGATAAAGTCCAACCGGATCAGTTATTATTGACAATTGAAGATTACGCGAAACAAATGGAATTTGCAGAAGTCGTTCCAATCTCTGCTACAGAAGGCAACAATTTCGAAACGTTAATGCAGACGATCGAATCAAAATTACCAGAAGGTCCACAATATTTTCCAGAAGATCAAGTCACAGATCATCCAGAATATTTTATTGTTGCTGAGTTGATTCGCGAAAAAATATTATTATTAACACGCGACGAAATTCCGCATTCTGTAGCCGTGGTAGTGGATTCGATGAAACGTAACGATCAAGATAAAGTCGAAATCCAAGCGACGATCATCGTCGAACGAGATAGTCAAAAAGGAATCGTGATTGGTAAAGGCGGCAAGATGATGAAACAAATCGGTACAAAAGCACGTCGTGACATTGAACAATTACTAGGAGATAAAGTATTCTTAGAATTATGGGTAAAAGTGCAAAAAGATTGGCGTGACAAACAACGTTATCTGACCGATTACGGCTACAAAGAAAACGAATATTAACCAACTAAGTTACACAGCTAACCGTTGTGTAACTTTTTGTGTCAAGAGGAGGACGATATGGGGATTGTAGAGTCAAAGGGACTGATTTTATTTGTGAAAAATCATAAGGAAAAAGATCAGCTTGTCAAAATTTTTACGGAATCAGCTGGAAAACAAATGTTTTATGTTAGAGGGATCCATCGGAAAAATAATCCCTTAAAAGCTGCCGTTATGCCTTATACAAAAGCGACATATATTGGTGCCTTTCATACAGAAGGGCTTTCGTTTTTAAATGCAGCAAAATATATCACACCTTTTCAACAGATTCAACAAGATATCGTACTCGCAGCTCATGCAACGTATTTATTGAATCTAGCAGATGCGGCAATTGAAGATCATGTATACGATCCCCAATTATTTCACTTTTTAGAACAAGCATTGACGCTCATTGATGAAAAAAAAGATGCAGAGATCATTACCAATATTTTTGAGATCCAACTGATGCAACGATTTGGTGTGCGCCTTCATTTTCAAGATTGTGTGGTTTGTCATAAACGGACAGGAAAATTCGATTTTTCTTCAGCTTATAGTGGCATCTTGTGTACAGAACATATGCATCTAGATCCTTATCGTTACCATGCTGATCCTCGTGCAATCCATTTTTTGCGCTTGTTTCATCAAATCGAATACACGCAAATCCAAACAATTACGCTCAATACTGAGACAAAACAAGCGATTCGCCAGGTGCTAGATGAATTATACGATGAATACATCGGAATCAAGCTCAAAAGCAAAACCTTCCTAGATAAACTAGCCACGTGGTACCCTATGGATGGACCATCAGCGAATTAAGGTACGTTTTATTTTTAGGTTGACAAATGACCTAGTTAGCTACTATCATAGAGGAAACGTAAATAGACCATTGCGATGATCAAAAACAAGTCGATAAACTTCTTTTTAAGCGAATTTGTGATAGTGAGAGACAAATAAAGAACGTCGATATTGAGGCATTTGAGAGCAAGTGAAAAAAAGCGCCAGATTTAATCTGGAAGTAGGGTGGAACCGCGAGAATCTCGTCCCTATACTCTTTAAGAGTATAGGGACTTTTTTGTATGGACTTTTACAAATAAAAGGAGTGTAGACATGAAGAAACAAACTTTAACGATCCAAGAAATGATTTTGACGTTACAAAAATTTTGGTCAGATAATGGCTGTATGTTAATGCAAGCATATGACACCGAAAAAGGAGCCGGAACAATGAGTCCGTACACGTTTTTACGTGCAATCGGACCTGAACCGTGGAATGCGGCGTATGTAGAGCCTTCAAGACGACCAGCAGACGGACGCTATGGTGAAAATCCAAACCGTTTATATCAACATCACCAGTTTCAAGTCGTTATGAAACCTTCACCAGAAAACATCCAAGAACTTTATTTAGAAAGTTTGGCTTTATTAGGGATCGATCCTTTAGAACACGATATCCGTTTTGTTGAAGATAACTGGGAAAACCCTTCGATGGGGTGTGCAGGTTTAGGATGGGAAGTATGGCTTGACGGTATGGAAATTACACAATTTACTTATTTCCAACAAGTCGGAGGCTTACAATGCCAACCGGTAACATCTGAGATCACTTATGGATTAGAACGTTTAGCGTCTTACATTCAAGAAGTAGAGAGTGTGTATGATCTAGAGTGGATGCCAGGTGTGAAATATGGTGAGATCTTTACTCAACCTGAATATGAGCATTCAAAATATTCATTTGAACTGAGTGACCAAGCATTGTTACTTGACAACTTCATCAAATTTGAAGCTGAAGCAAAACGATGTATCGCAGAAAATTTAGTCCATCCAGCATATGATTATATCTTAAAGTGTAGCCATAATTTTAACTTATTAGATGCTAGAGGTGCGGTATCGGTTACCGAACGAGCAGCGTATCTTTCTCGTATCCGCAATATGGCTAAAGCAGTTGCGAAAATTTTTGTAGCAGAGCGTGAAAAATTAGGGTATCCACTACTTAGTCGCACAGAAGCTGCACAATGGATCAAGGAGGAAAAGTAATGTCTCGAGATATCTTATTAGAAATTGGTTTAGAAGAAAT
Source organism: Enterococcus bulliens (assembly GCF_053761865.1). Lineage (NCBI taxonomy): Bacteria > Bacillati > Bacillota > Bacilli > Lactobacillales > Enterococcaceae > Enterococcus > Enterococcus bulliens. The sequence goes on along the minus strand of NZ_JBSMXK010000013.1, from coordinate 5,059 downwards.
GCCCGCACATGTTGTTGGCAAAAGTGTAGCCCAATTAAAAGAAAAAACAGCCAATTTTTTACAACAAAATCGGTTGAGCTTTGATAGTATTGAAGTCTTCTCAACACCACGACGTTTAGCGGTGAAAGTGATCAATGTACCAGAATCACAAGAAGATATCAAAGAAGAGGTCAAAGGACCCGCTAAAAAAATCGCGTTAAATAATCAAGGAGAATGGTCAAAAGCAGCTGAAGGTTTTGTTCGTGGTCAAGGTGTAACGGTTGAAGAAATTACATTCAAAACGATCAAAGATGTGGAGTATGTTTATGTGACAAAAGAAATCAAGGGTCAAAACACCATTGATGTATTGCCAGGGTTAAAGGAAGTCATTACCAGCCTAACATTCCCTGTAACAATGCATTGGAATCGTTATACCTTTGAATATATTCGTCCGATTCATTGGATCGTGGCTTTATATGGAGCAGAGATCATTGATTTTACGTTACTAGATGTCCAAACTGGACGTACTTCACGTGGCCATCGCTTTTTAGGCCAACCGGCGACGATTGCTGATCCAAGTGCGTATGAAGAAGCACTAGATGCGCAAGCGGTGATTGTGGATGCTGCAAAAAGAGAAGCGATGATTCGAAACCAAATCGAAGCAATCGCAACTAAACACGAGGTCATCGTGGACTTAGATGCAGAATTATTAGAAGAAGTCACAAATTTAGTAGAATATCCGACTGCTTTTTTAGGCTCATTTGACGAAAAATATCTATCTGTGCCAGAGGAAGTATTGGTCACGTCTATGAAAGAACATCAACGCTATTTCGATGTACGTAATCAAGATCGTGCCTTGTTGCCTTATTTTATTTCTGTGCGTAATGGAAATGAAAAGGGGATCGAAAATGTTGCCAAAGGAAATCAAAAAGTGTTGACTGCTCGTTTAGAAGATGCCGAATTTTTCTATCAAGAAGATCAAAAACTAACGATTGCTCAATGTGTTGAAAAATTAAAACAAGTAGCGTTCCATGAAAAGATTGGTTCTTTGTATCAAAAAATGCAACGTGTTACGAAAGTAGCGCAAATCATCGGACAAACAGTTGGATTAAGTGACACACAAGCCAATGATCTAAAACGTGCGAGTGAGATTTATAAATTTGATCTTGTGACCAATATGGTCGGCGAATTTCCAGAACTACAAGGGATCATGGGCGAGAAATACGCCTTGTTACAAGGTGAAACACTAGCTGTAGCACAAGCGATCCGTGAACACTACTTGCCAATCTCAAGTGAAGGAGCACTACCTGAATCAACGATTGGTGCGGTTTTAGCGATAGCTGACAAACTAGATAGTTTGTTGACGTTCTTTGCTGCTGGTATGGTCCCAAGTGGATCAAATGATCCGTTTGCACTACGTCGTCAAACTTATGGGATCATTCGAATTATTGAACAAAAAGAATGGAATCTTTCATTACTAGACTTACGCAACGTTATCAAAGATGCAGTAGCTGAAGATCTAGCTGTACTGGATATCCAATTGGAAGATCAAACACCATTTTTAGACTTTTTAAACGGTCGTGTACGCCAATTTTTAGCAACTAAAGCGATCCGCCACGATATTATCGAAGCAGTGATCCATTCTAGTCAAACAGATCTTAGCCAAATGTTTGAAGCAGCGACTGTTTTAAATGCGCATGTTAAAGATGCTGGGTTTAAACCATCGATCGAAGCGTTGACGCGTGTAATCAACTTAGCGAAAAAACAAGAGATCACAGAAAAAACGGTAGACGAAGCGCTGTTTGAAAATCAGACGGAACAAGAGTTGTACACGGCTATCAAAGAAGTAGAGGCACAATTTACGACACGGACTTTAGAAGAAAATTATGTAGCATTAATGGCATTACAAGAACCTATCGAAGCTTATTTTGAGCAAACGATGGTGATGGTAGAAGATGAAGCGATTCGTCATAATCGTTTGGCGATGTTGACGCGTTTAGCAACATTAGCCTTGACGTTAGCAAGTTTAGATGAATTAATGACAAAATAAAAAAATCGTTCAGAGGATTCTCTGAACGATTTTTTTTATTTACGTTTTTGTTGTTTTCCGGCATTACGGCCATTTTTAGCGTTTGGTTTAGTTGTGGTGACTTTTTTAGTAGTTTGTGTTTGTGGCGTTACGTCTTTAACAGTAGGTGTTACAACAATTTTAGGTGGATTTTTTTCCATCTCCGCTGCGATTTTCTGTTTGATTCTTGGTTTCATCAAGACGTTTGTAATAAACGTTTGGACACAGCTGAAAATACCCCCAACAACCCAGTACAATGTCACACCAGCCGGTGCACTAAAGGAGATAAAGACGATCATCAAAGGAGAAACGATCAACATACTACGCATGGTTTTCTTTTGTTCTTCTGGCACACCGATCAAGGATAGGTAGCCTTGGCCGACATATGAAAGACCAGCTAGAATCACTAAGATCAAACTAGATTTTCCAAGATCGATCCCTAAGAAGCTTGCACTGTTGATTCCTTGTGTATAGCTAACTGTAAAGTATAATGCTGAGAAAATTGGCATTTGAATCAGCAATGGTAAGCAGCCGATTCCACCGAACATGCTGACATTGTTTTCTTTATAGACTTGCTGCATTTGCATTTGCGCTTGCATTTGTTCTTCTTTTGTTGCAGCTTTTTTCATATTGGCTTGCGCAATATCGATTTGTGGTTTAAGATATTGCATTTTTTCTGCTTGAACCATCGCTTTTTTCGACTGACTGATTCCCATCGGCAATAAAATGATCCGAACGATGATCGTAACGATGATGATAGCTAGGCCAAATCCCCAGTTAAAGTTTTCTGCTAAGTACGTTAAAAATCCTCCTAGAGGAACAACCAATGTTTTGTAGATAAACCCATCTGGATCTGGAACACGTGTACCGTTTTGTTCGATTGTTTTGACACAACCAGATAAAAAGAACAACAGCGTGAATAGACCGCTTGCTAAGAACCATGTTTTTTTATTTTTCATTTATTTCTTCCTTTTCATGTAATTTAGACAAAGTTAACTATACTAAAGTTTCTGTGTCTTTTCAATCACACGGGAAAAAAACATCTGTTCCATCCTAAAGACTTAAGAATTAATAAAGAACATCAAACGAAGTATAGTGGGTAGCATTGTCTAGTTCCTCGATTTCTAATGCGCGCACGTTTCCCATTGGCGAAGGAGAGGCTTTGACTGTACTGATAAAAAAGGCAAGCTGTTGTTGACTTCCTTGGGCTATGATTGTAACATCCCCATTTTCTTCGTTTTTGACAGAGCCTGTAATTTGCTGTTCATCTGCTGCGAGTTTTGTTAAATAGCGAAACCCGACTCCTTGAACGCGTCCACTCACGCTCATTTTTACTGTTCGCATAATATCCCTCCTGAAAGCTATATTTGATAGGTTGATTATACTAAATCCGTGCTATAATGCCAATTGAGGTGAAAATATGGACGTAATTACATCAAAAACCAATCCGATAATCAAAGAATTAAAAAAACTGCATCAAAAAAAATATCGGGAACAAACACAACAATATATGATCGAAGGATTTCATTTAGTCGAAGAAGCTGTTAAGACCAATCAAGTAATCACACATCTTTTTGTGAATACCCGTGGAAAACAAGAGTGGGAAACATGGATCGAGCAACAAGCACTTGAAGCGACTTATCTAGCTGATGAAATCTTTGCTATGTTAAGTGATTCTGTCACTCCACAAGGAATCTTGGCTTGTGTAAAGATGCCGATAACACCACTAGATCAAGTAGCTGGAAAATGGCTTTGTCTAGATCGCGTGCAAGATCCTGGAAACGTGGGCACCATGATCCGTACAGCAGATGCTGCAGGTTTTACTGGAGTTATTTTAGGAAAAGGAACAGTCGATGTTTATCATCCCAAAGTAGTTCGCAGCATGCAAGGGAGCCAGTTTCATTTAACGATCATTCGAAAAGACTTAGCAGATGTCTGCGATACGTTTACCCAAATGAATATTCCGATTTACGGTACAGAGCTAAATGAAGCCGCAGTCGATTATCGCACGATCAAACCAACTCAAGATATGGCGTTGATTCTTGGCAATGAGGGACAAGGAGTCGCGTCATCGTTACTTGAAAACACGACGAAAAATCTTTACATCCCGCTATTAGGTCAAGCAGAATCGTTGAATGTAGGTGTAGCTGCAGGGATATTAATGTATCATTTTCTCTCTTAAGCATTCATTTGATTAGGATAAAATTGATAGACAGCTCTTTTTTATTTTATAAGAAATGATTAAACAATGAGAAAATACCTCGGTTTTATTAGAAGTGGGTGATTGTGCGTGCTATACTTTTTCTCGTACACAACTGTACAGATTGAAAAGGTGGCGTACAAGTTTATGACAGAAAAATGGAAACAAGATGCTGAGTATATGTCTTGTGTAGCAGATTTATTGGAACACCCCGAAGTTCAACGTTTATCCGAGTTCGTACAACATCTGCATTCGACTCGCTTAGACCATTCGATTAGTGTATCCTACCATAGCTATCAAATTGCAAAGAAAACAAAAGCCGATGCGCGTGCTGTAGCCCGTGCAGGATTATTGCATGATATGTTTTACTATGATTGGCGTACTACGAAATTTGACGGAGGCAGCCATGCCTATATGCATCCTCGAATTGCGGTAAAAAACGCAGAAAAAATCACAGAGCTATCTGAAGTGGAACGCGACATTATCATCAAACACATGTGGGGCGCAACGATTGCACCACCTAAGTACAAGGAAAGTTACATCGTCACGATGGTTGATAAGTACTGTGCAATCAAAGAAGCCGCGACACCGGTGACTAAAATGATCAAAGAAAAATTATTAAGAAAAACAGTGTCAACTGATCAACAATAAAAAAACTGTAGCCGCATGGGCTACAGTTTTTTTAGGCTCTTTGTCAATAAGGACTGATGAAGAGAAATTTTATAAATCAGAGGAAGTAGAGAAATCTGCTTCCTCTGATTTTTTTGTTATTTTATGACGATTAACTGATTCATCATAAAAATTCTCGTTCT
>NZ_JBSMXK010000012.1:0-78717 GCF_053761865.1 Enterococcus bulliens | reverse complement strand
ATCTTGATTCCTCCTTTTGGATTGGTTCGTCAAATTAATTCTAAAGGATTTCAAGGTGTCTTTTCTATTGTTTTTCAAAATAAAAAAGATGCTGGTGTCATCCACCAACATCAAAAAGTATAGAGCCAAAAAAACAACCTGATCAAAATCAGGTTGTTTTTTTATTTAAAATAATCAAGACTTGCTTTCATAGTATTATTGATAGACCAGTGCACGTAAACTTTGATCGATTTTTTCAGCTGTCATGCGTCCTTCTTTGATTCCCCAAATGACCAAACTAGGTCCACGTTTTGCATCACCAGCTACTAGTACACGCTCATTGTTTGTCGTATTGTCCCCGTAGATCTCCTCGACACCAAATTCTTCAAACAAACGATGCTCTGGTCCAGCAAATCCCATGGCTAATAAGACAAGATCTGCTTTTAAAATCGTTTTGCTCTCTGGGATCTCTTGATATCCTTGATCTAAGCGAACCGTTTCGACCCCAATCAATTGTCCTCTTTCCGCACCAATAAATGCTGTCGTACTGATACTATTCAATTTGATCGATTCACCATATACTTCATGTGCTTCGATTTGACCATACCCAAGTTTGTCCACTCTTGGATATTCAGGCCACGGATTATCTACTGCACGTTCGTTTGGCAACGCTGGATTGATATTTAATTGTTTGATCGAAGCGGCGCCTTGGCGTAAAGCAGAAGCCACACAGTCAACAGCAGTGTCTCCACCACCGATCACAACGACATGTTTGCCTTCCAACTTACGACTAGTCGCTTGTTTGCCATGTTTTAAAATATCTTTGGTCGTTTCTGTCAAATAATCTACCGCATAGCGGATCCCATTTAATTCACGTCCAGAAACTTTTAAATCACGTGGCACACTGGCTCCAGTCGCGATCACGACCCTATCATAATTGGCTTGTAGCTCTTCTGCTGAGAGATCGCGTCCGATTTCTGTATTCGCAATAAAGGTAATACCTAGGTCCATCATGAGATCGATCCGTCTTTGAACGATATCTTTATCCAACTTCATATTCGGGATCCCATACATCAACAATCCTCCAAAACGATCACTACGTTCATAGACAGTGACGGCATGCCCTAATTGATTTAAGCGCCATGCTGCCGATAATCCTGCAGGACCACTTCCAATGATTGCAACTTTAAATCCAGTCGCTTCACCAGGTAACCCTGATTCTTTGACCCAATCTTCTTCAAAGGCTGTATCGATAATAAACCGCTCATTTTCATGGATCGTGACACCTTCACCATTCAAGGCTTCTGTACAGCTTTGTTCACACGGTGCTGGGCATACACGACCTGTCATCTCAGGTAACGGATTCGTTCTAGCCAAACGCTCAAATGCGTCTTTAAATCGGCCTTGATGAACCAAGTCGTTCCACTCAGGAATCAGGTTGTCGTTTGGACAACCTGATACAGTTTTTTTTCCACCAAAAAATGTTCCAGTGTGGCAAAAAGGAATCCCACATCCCATACAGCGAGCTGCCTGTTCTTGACGTTCAGTCGTAGATAATGGAACATTGATTTCTTCCCAATCTTTAATCCGTTCAGCAACTGCACGCGCCGGATTTTCTTTTTTTGCATACTTTAAAAAGCCAAATGGATCTGCCATTTACTTCAGTCCTTTCTTGATGGAATCGATAGTTGTGCGCCAATCATCGACTCAAATGCTTGTTCAACTGCATCGGTTTTCGTATAGCCTTCTTCTTCAAACCGTAATGTCCGATCGATCATTTCATGGTATTCACTTGGATATACTTTAACAAAGTACTGTTTTTCTTCTTCCCAGTGTTTTAAAATGTAAGCCGCCTTCGTTGATTTCGTATACAATAATTGTTTTTCGATCAATTCTTTTAACACCTGATCGTCGCCACTTTCATCCAATCCAAACAAATCGACCATTTCTAGATTACATCTTTCTTTAAATGTCTGCGTTTTGTCGTAGACATACGCGACACCGCCTGACATTCCAGCAGCAAAATTACGACCAGTTTTTCCTAATATAACTACAGTTCCACCAGTCATGTACTCACAGCCATGATCACCAACACCTTCGACCACGACATTGGCCCCACTATTACGGACACAAAAACGTTCGCCGGCCATTCCTCTAAAGTAAGCTTCTCCTTTATTTGCACCAAAACATGCAACATTTCCGACGATTGGCGAATGATCCACATCATAAGCCGCTTCTTTTGGTGGCATAATAATCAAACGCCCTCCGCTTAATCCTTTGGCTACATAGTCATTGGCCTCACCGATCAAAGTCAGTTGCATCCCTTGTGTGGCAAATGCACCAAAACTTTGTCCGGCAATTCCCGTATAGGTATAATGAAGTAATCCTGGTTGTAATGTGTAATTACCAAAACGTTCTGCAATCCAACCTGCCATTTTCGCACCTACTGAACGCTCTACATTATTGATTGACTGATGGGTCGTCACGGTCGTTGCATTCGTTAAAGCTGCCTGACTATAAGCATCTAGCTCTTTCCACTGTCGTTTTTCAGCAAATGGATCGTCTACTTTTCGTTCGATACCGATGCTTCTTCCCAACATTCTTGAAAAATCTAATGATTTTGCCTTTCCTTTAGCAATATAACGCGGTTGCAATACTTCTGCTTGACCAACCATTTCATCGATTGTTCGAAATCCTAATTCAGCCATGATTTCTCGGAGATCTTCTGCTAAAAAGAACATCGCATTGATCACGTGTTCTGGTTTTCCGGCAAAGAATTTGCGCAAAGCTGGATTTTGTGTCGCTACACCTACTGGACAAGTGTTCAGGCTACACACACGCATCATGACACAGCCAACTGCGACCAAGATCAAAGATGCAAAGCTGTATTCTTCTGCACCTAATAACGTGGCGATCGCAATATCGCGACCCGTCATCAGTTTACCATCGGTTTCTAGCGTCATACGCTGACGTAACCGATTCATGCTCAACGTTTGATGTGCTTCAGCTAACCCCATCTCCCAAGGCAATCCGGCATCACGAACAGAATTTCTCGGAGAAGCACCTGTTCCACCGTCATAGCCTGAAATCACTACGACATCGGCACCGGCTTTTACAACACCTGTTGCAATCGTTCCAACTCCTGTACTGGAAACGAGTTTGACATTGATTTTGGCATAAGGATTGATCGTTTTTAAATCATAGATCAACTGTGCCAAGTCTTCGATCGAATAGATATCATGATGTGGTGGCGGTGAGATCAGACGTACACCTGGTGTTGATCCACGGATTTCTGCGACCCAAGGAAATACTTTATTTCCAGGTAATTGTCCACCTTCACCTGGTTTAGCGCCTTGCGCGATTTTGATTTGCAATTCTTCGGCACTCATTAAATATTCTGCATTGACGCCAAAACGACCAGATGCAACTTGTTTGATCTTGGAGTTCAAATTCGTTCCATCTTTTTGAGGATAGAAACGATTGCGATGTTCGCCACCTTCACCACTGTTGGATTTTGCACCAATTTGGTTCATCGCTTGGGCAATACAGGTATGTGCTTCTTCACTTAACGAACCATACGACATCGCTCCTACTTTAAATCGTTTTACGATTCGCTCTGCTGGCTCAACTTCTTCTAAAGCGATCGAAGGACGCGTAGACTTAAACTCCCAAATCGTACGTAACGTGGTTGGTGTCGCCAGCGCTTCTTCATTCAGTTGGTTGGCATATTCTTTGTACAAGTTATAATCACCAGTTCGCACAGCTTTTTGGAAATTATAAATGGTTTTAGGATTAAATAGATGATGCTCACCATCTGATTTGTATTGGAAACTTCCTCCTGATGGTAAATAATCCCGAGCTTTTTCTCCATAAGCTGCGTCGTAACGTTTGATATATTCTTGTTCGATCTGTTCAAGTGACAGTCCTTCGATACGTGTGACGGTCCCAGTGAAATACTCTTCGATCACCGCACTTGAAATCCCGACCGCCTCAAATAATTGTGCTCCCTGATATCCAGCAATCGTCGATATTCCCATTCGTGACATAATTTTGATGATTCCTTTTTCACAGGCTTTACGATACGATTCAATTTTTTCAGATAGATGATAAAAATCCAGTGTTGCATAAGCGCCATAAGGGTGGATCGCGCTTGCACCATATCCAATCAGCATCGCGTAATGGTGTACTTCACAAACTTCTGCAGTGTCAACAACTATAGACACTTTTGACGCTTTTCCTTGACGAACCAAATGGTTATGCAAACCTGCTACTGCAAGTAAGATCGGAATGGCTAAATGCTTTTGTTCACGATTACGATCACTTAAAATCAAGATCGTCGCACCGGCATCTATTTTGGCTTCAGCTTCTTTAAATAAAGTTTCTAGTGCTGTTTTTAACGTATGACGCTGTGCTTGTTTCACATAAAGGATCGATTGTGTCAATGTTTTTTGTTTATTCTTTTGGAATTGGCCTAATTTAGCAAAATCTTTTGTCGTTAGTACCGGACTATTGACTTTTAACTTTCGACTATTTTCGGGAATATCACAACGAATATCTTCATCGCGTCCTAAGAATAATGAGGTCCCAATGACAAGTTGTTCACGGATGGCATCGATCGGCGGATTGGTCACTTGTGCAAATTGTTGCTTAAAGTATGTAAACAACGATTGCGGGCGCTCACTTAAAATCGCTAATGGTGAATCAAATCCCATCGAAATAACTGGTTCTTCGCCGGTTTGCGCCATTGGAATGATCAACGTTCTGATCACTTCATCCGTGTAGCCATTTAATTTCCATAAACGCAATAGATCACTTGTTTCAACTTGTGGCGTTTCGCTTACTTCCGGCAATGTTTCCAAGGTCAATAATTGTTTGGTTAACCACTTTTTATAAGGGTGTTTTGTAGCATATGTAGTTTTGATTTCGTCGTTATACGTGATTACCCCAGTTGATGTATCGACTAAAAACATATTCGCTGGACCTAAAACGCCTTTTTCAATGATTGTAGCAGGATCAATATCCACAACACCAGATTCAGATGCCACGACCACTAACCCTTCTTCTGTGATCAAATAACGAGAAGGACGTAATCCATTACGGTCTAAACATGCCCCTACAACTTCACCGTCTGTAAAACATAATGCTGCGGGACCATCCCATGGTGCCATAAAGCTTGCATTGTATTCGTGGAACGCTTTTAATTCTTCTGATAACCCTGTCTGTTCTCCCCAAGCTTCTGGTACCATCATCATTAATGCTTGCGGGATATCTCGACCATTGCGATATAAGTATTCCATACAATTTTCTAGCTTAGCAGAATCCGAAGCTTCTTCATCATAGACTTCAATTTGATGGCTGTGCATCCAATTCTCAGCTCCTCGCAAGGTATTGATCTCACCATTGTGTGCCAAAAAGCGAAATGGCTGTGCACGGTCCCAACTTGGAAAAGTATTGGTTGAAAAGCGTGAGTGAATCAACGCGACATGTGTCATAAGCGTAGGATCTTGCAGATCTTTATAAAAGAGACGAACTTGATAGGCATGTAACATCCCTTTATAGACAACGGTTCGACTGGATAAACTACAAATCGATACATCACTTGATGCGTAATTTTTCTCCAACGTTCGACGTAAATAAAATAATTGATCTTCAAACGCTCGACCAATTGGTGTATCTAAAGGTTTTTCGATAAAAATTTGTACGAAGCTTGGCATGACTTGCTGTGCACCAGGTCCACAATTCGAAAAAGCATATGGCACATCGCGTTGCCAACGTACACTAAATCCTTCTTCCGTGATTTCTTGAATAATGGCTTGTTGCATCGCTGCTTTTTTGGTTTTTTCTTTTGGTAAAAAGAGCATCGCTACAGCATAGTGCCCTAGTGATGGTAAGGTTACCCCAGCTTTTTTGGCTTCTTTTTGAAAAAAGACATCTGGTAATGCCATCAAAATCCCCGCACCATCTCCAGTATCTGGCTCCGCACCAGTTCCACCACGATGGTTCATCCGCTCTAACATCGTGAGTGCATAATCGACCAATTGATGAGAAGGCTTCCCTTCACGCTGGGCGATAAATCCCATTCCACAAGCATCTTTTTCAAACGAAGGATCATATAAACTATATTGTGTTGTCTCTTTAGCTAAAAAAGGATTCATCGTCTACACCTACTTTTTTTATTTGAAGATTCAGATAATTCTTATTATGAGAAAATAGTGTTAAATTTTATATTTTCTCATTTAATTGTTATGTTGTCTGTCGTAATCTCAAGTTTACACATTTTTTCTTATTTTTCCATGAAATTTTTTAGTTTATCCATGAGAATCGTTCTCATTTGAGGATTATTTTTTATTTCGTTTTATGTAACCGACTTCTTTCAAAGTATTTCCTAATAAAAAAAAGAAGAATCCTTGAATAGATTCTTCTTTTTAAAGACAAATGTTATTTCTTATTTTTGTTCGAAACCTTCAGCAACAGCTTCCGGAAATTCAGCTTCCACGATCGTTGTACAGTGGTTACATAGGTGTGGTAATTGTGGGTTTGATCCTACATGTGTTTTCACTTGACGACAACGTTCGCAGACTTCACCATCTGCTTTTTCAACTAGGATCGCTACATCTTCAAATACTTGAGCTTCTTGTGGTGCTGAAACACTTGCAGATTTTACTTCAAAGAAATCTGGCGAAACGATTAATAGTTGTGCAATATCTGTATCTACAGCATGTAGTAATGTATGCACGACTTCAGATGGATAAATCGTTACTTTAGCTTCCATTGATTTTCCGATCAGTTTCTCATTACGTGCGACTTCCAAAGCTTTCAACACATTATCTCTAAAGTCCATAAAAGCTGTCCAGATATCTAATAGCTCTGCTTGATTCGTAAATTCTACAGCTTCTGGTAATTCAGCTAATTGTACATAGTCCTCTTCTTCTTTTAAATGAGACCAGATCTCTTCTGCTGTATGTGGTAAGATTGGTGTCATCAATTTTGTCAACGCAACAGCTACATCGTAAAAGACGGTTTGCATACAACGACGAGCATGCGCATCTGCTTTTTCGATATAGACGACATCTTTAGCAAAATCAAGGTAGAATGCAGACAAGTCAACCGTCAAGAAGTTCATTAATGTACGATAGATATGAACAAAATTATATTTGTCATATCCTTGTTCACGGATTTCTTTGATCACTTGATTTAGACGAACCATTAGGTATTTATCCACTGAGCGTAATTCCTCATAAGGTACTGCCATAGCTGGTGTAAAGTCTTCTGTATTTGCTAATAAGAAACGCATCGTATTACGGATCTTGCGGTACACTTCTGATACTTGTGTCAATGTATTCATATCCACACGAACATCTGACTCAGAATCGACACTAGCTACCCATAAACGTAGAATATCTGCACCCATTTGATTAATGACTTTATTTGGTTCGATCGTATTTCCTAATGATTTACTTTGTTTGCGTCCTTGAGGATCCAAAGTAAAACCTTGTGACAATACCGCTTTATATGGTGCGACTTTATTGATTGCCACACTTGTCGTAATACTTGAATTGAACCAACCACGGTATTGGTCAGAACCTTCTAGATACATATCTGCTGGGAAGCTTAGGTCTTTACGTTGACGCAAGACTGCTTCATGAGAAGAACCAGAATCAAACCAAACATCCATGATATCTGTTTCTTTTGTAAAGACATTGTTTGGTGAGCTTGGATGCGTGAATCCTTCTGGTAACAAGTCACGCGCTTCGCGTTCAAACCAAACATTTGAACCGTGTTCAGCAAATAATGTCGCAATATGTTCAACGGTTTCTGGTGTGATGATCGGATCGCCATTTTCTGCATAGAAAATTGGTAATGGAACTCCCCATGCACGTTGACGTGAGATTACCCAATCTCCACGATCACGGATCATATTGTATAAACGTGTTTTTCCCCAAGGAATGATCCAGTCGACTTTTTCGATTTCATCTAAAATATCTTGACGGAATTTATCGATCGAAGCAAACCATTGTGCAGTCGCACGGTAGATCACTGGTTTTTTCGTGCGCCAATCATGTGGATAGCTATGGGTAAAGTAATCCACTTTTAGCAAGGAGTTATTTTCTTTTAACTGTTCGATAACCATTGGATTGGCTTTTTCATAGAAAATCCCTTCAAATCCAGGTGCTTCTGCTGTATACACACCACGACTATCTAATGGAGATAAAACATCTAACCCATATTTTTTCCCAACGATATAGTCATCTTCACCATGACCTGGTGCTGTGTGGACCAGACCAGTACCCGCATCAAGCGTCACGTGATCTCCTAGCATCACAAGTGATGTACGATCATACAATGGATGTTGTGCGGTCATGTATTCTAATTCTTGACCAGCAAATTCTTTGATGATCTCGACTTCTTGCCATCCAATCTCATTGGTTACCGTCTCTAACAAATCTTTTGCAACAACAAATTTACGACCATCTGCTTTGATTTGAACATATTTGTACTCTGGATTAACAGAGATCCCTAGGTTTGACGGAATCGTCCATGGGGTCGTCGTCCAAATAACCATTGATGTATCTGTATCTAAAAGATCTTTTCCATCAACAATTGAAAAAGCAACATAGATCGAAGGCGATTCAACATCTTTGTATTCAATCTCTGCTTCTGCTAATGAAGACTCACTTGAAGGTGACCAATAGATTGGTTTTAGACCTTTATAAATATAGCCATTTTCAGCCATTTTTCCAAACACTCGGATTTCTTCTGCTTCATAATCAGGTGTCAATGTGATATATGGGTTTTCCCAGTCTCCAGCGATTCCTAAACGTTTAAAGTCTTCACGTTGTTTATCGACTTGACTCATCGCATATTCATAACATTTTTGGCGGTATTCTGTCATCGACATCTCTTTACGCTTGATGCCTTTATTGGCTAAGACTTGTTCGATCGGTAATCCATGAGTATCCCAACCTGGAACGTACGGTGCACGAAAACCAGACATCGCTTTTGAACGCACGATGATATCTTTACTGATTTTATTTAAGGCATGACCTAAGTGGATATTCCCATTTGCGTAAGGAGGGCCATCATGTAAAATAAAGGTCGGTTTGCCTTCATTTTTTTCTTGGACCATGCGATAAATATCCTTTTCATTCCAGTCTTTTTGCCACTCTACTTCTCGAGTCGGCAAGTTCCCACGCATTGGAAAAGCTGTTTTTCCAAGATGCAATGTTTCTTTCATTTTCATTGAAATTGCTCCTTTAATTTTGATTGTAAACCTAAAAAAAGTCCCTTCTATCAACATAGAAGGGACGAATTTACACGCGGTACCACCCAGATTTCAAATAGTTTCCTATTTGCACTCTTGATCGATAACGAGATCACTCGTCTTATCTTACTTTTGGTTCAGATAAGTATTTCTTTAGAGGATCTAACAAGATACAGGGTTTTACTGGACTTCCACTATCTCCAGCTCGCTTTAAAAGTGTAGCTTATTTTTCTGTTCTAAAGATTAATCTTGAGGAACATCGATGATTTTTTCTGTTGCATCAACCACTACGACTTCATCCACAAGTTCTGTTTCTTCTGAGTTTACTTCAAAGTCATTTTCATTGTCAAGTTCTTTTGATAAAACTTCTTTGATCAATGAATCGCTGTCTTGAACATACGTTGAGAATGGTTTTAAAATTTCTTCCCACTCTGGACTTTTTACTTGTTCTAATTGCGCTTCTAACATCAATGATAAATTGCTGTGGAAGACGCGAGTCTTTTTCTTCAATTCATTGGTTTCAGTTGCCAATTGACGTGCATTTTCAGTTGCTGCTTCTAAAATTTCTTTCGCTTTTTCTTCAGCAGTCGTTGTTAATTCGTACGCACGTTTTTCTGCATTCGTGATCAATTCGTCTGCACGATTTTCAGCTGCAGCAACCAATACTTCAGATTCTTTACTTGCACTAGTTTTCACTTTATCTGCTGTATCTTGCGCTACGATGATCGATTGGTTCAACGCGTCTTTTAATTCATTGAAGTATTCTAATTTTTCTTCAGCATGTTTTAACGCTTTTTCTAATTCACGATTTTTTTGGACTGCTGCTTCATAATCACGAACAACAAGATCTAAAAAATCGTCTACTTCGTTTTTTTCATATCCGCGCATCTTGATCGGGAAATTTTTATTTTGAATATCTAATGGAGTTAATGCCATGTCTTACACCTCTTCATATTATTTACGTAATACACCTAATGCTAAACGTATCTTTTCTTTTTTTGTCGTTCCTTCGATTCGTTGGATCTGGATTCGACCATAGCCACGTATGGATAAAATATCTAATAGATCTAACGGAAAATCTGGTTTTGTAAGGACACGCCAATTTAATTTGACTTTTTCCGAATCAATCAGTTGTTTCGCACGCTGTCTCGAAATGGCAAAAACAGATGCGATAATCGTATCTAAGCGCATCGAGCTTACTATGACCAGTTCATCTGACCAACTATCTTTTGGTAGCACCATGTCCGTATAGGCTTTTTCTTCTAAACGTGCGTTGACCCGTCCGATCTTTGTCACTTGAACTTCAATATATTGGCTGACTTCTTTTGCGACAAATACTTGCCAGTTTTCACCATCTGATAAAATATCACCAAAAAATTCACGTTTGACACCGGCATTGACTAACGTACCTAAAATTTTCCCGTGTGTCAATGTCGTAAATTTTTTCGGATAATTGATTTCAAATAGTACTAAATCGAATTCATCTGTGCTTGGCGTATAGTAATCCGGATAGATCAGACAACGTACGCGTTCTGCTTGCTCGTATCCACCATAAAAACGAAACTTCAAATCTGAGGTTTGGCGAATCAACGTTTCAACGATATAGGCTTGTCTTGGATCCAAAAATGCCGTCAAATAAGGAGCATATTGGATTTGGACTTGTTCGATCCAATCATTTACGCTATCAATAAAAGGGTGTTCATCGGCGCGAAAGTGTTGGTACACATTTGCGTTCATCGATAATTCACCCCCTTTTGGTTAAAAAATTAAGTTTGCTAGAATAGTTGTTAATGCTTGGCTCGCCAAGTTTAAAATAATGATCGCCGCGGCAATCGTGAAATCGATTGGTCCTAAACGTAAATTTAAATGATCAAATAGACTTAAATATGGCTCACAAATACGACTTAGTAATTTACCAAATCCTGATTGATAGCCTCCTGGAAACCAAGACAATAAAGCATAGATCACAAGTAAAATCGTATAGACATACACGATGTCGTTAAACAAGGACAATAATTGATAGAAAATCAAGATAAGCGTACCCTCCTTTGCCTATTGCTCAAATAGATGGCTGCTTGCTAAAGTTTGCGCGGTACCATCGATTTCAATTCCTTTTGGTGTGCATAAAAAGATTTCATCGGCAACACGTTTAATGTCACCATCCTCAGCATACACGGTACCTGTCAGAAAATCAACGATTCGACGTGCTTGATACTCTTCTATTAAGTGAAAATTAACCAATACCGGTTTTCCGGCGATAATGGTTTTGGCAATCGTCATCGCTTCTGAATACGCACGAGGTTCTAAAATCACAATTCGGCTATGATCGACGGTTTGTGTCTTACTCGCACGATTTTGAGAAGGTTGATCATGCATCTTCACGACTTTTTTCGTTTCTTTTTGTGGTGCATGAGTAGTCATTGGTTCTTCATCATAAGCAACGTTTGTTTGGTTCAAATCAATTGAAGAAGGTTTAGGAATTTTCACACGTTTTTTAGACGTTTTTTCAGTAGTTTCTTTCTTAGGAACAGTACTTTGTACGGAAACTGGTTCAGTTTTTTCGATCTTGTTTTGTTTGACAAGTGAAGGTTTGGTTGCAGCAGGTTTTGGCTGTCCGTAATCTAACTCTTCATCTGGCATACTATCATTCAACCCAAAAAAATTCGAAATACTATCTTTTAATGACATGCTCAGTCCTCCTTTCTTACTCTTTAAACAAAGCCGTCCCAATACGGATAAACGTAGCGCCTTCTTCAATAGCGATAGGGTAGTCATTACTCATCCCCATACTAAGTTCTACACAAGGTGCATAAGAAAGTTCTTGTGCCGCAATTTGTTCTTGCATTTGTTTTAATTGATGAAACAATTCATGGAGTTGTTCAACAGTCGCATCGATTGGTGCCATCATCATCAGTCCTACGATCTGAATCCGATCATACACAGCCAACTGTGCAATAAAGTCTGGTACCTCTTCTAACGAGATTCCTTGTTTACTGGCCTCTTTTGCCACATTGACTTCGACAAAACAAGCAATCGTATGTTCCGCACGCTTTTGAATTTCAGCTGCTAATCGCAAACTGTCTAACGCGTGAAAATAGTCGATTTCATTAATGACTTGTTTGACCTTACGTCGTTGTAAGTTCCCGATGAAATGCCAAGATAACGGCTGCTCTCGAGCCTCTACTGATGCTTTTTTCGCTAAAAAAGCATCAACGCGATTTTCACCACAGTGCGTAATCCCTGCATCAATGATCGCTTGTGTAGCTCTTGCATCACTGGCCTTCGTTACGGCAATCAATTGCACACTGTTACGTTGGCGTGAAGCAAGAGCACAAGAATCCTGGATTTCTTGCTCCACTTGTCGCAAGTTTTCAGAAATCATGTGCTCAGCCTCCTCTTATCGTTTACGACGGAAAAATGGTGGCGTATTTAGTTCGTCATCATTTCCGGCTTGTTCTTCACGATGGAATGTATCAAAGTCTTTTTTCTCAATTGAATCAAATTGAGGTTCCTCTGTTTTTTGGCGCACAGTTTGTTCTTTACGAATATCCCAATTTCCAAACGCATTTGTTTCTTCTTCAGTTGGTGTTGGTTGTGCTTGATCCATTTCTAACACAGGTTTAGTCGGTGTTGTTTGGATCTGACTCGCTCTTTGTGTACGAGCAGATCTAACGTCCTTTTTTGTTGGATCGATTCCTGTAGCAATAACTGTTACACGAATTTCATCGCCCAATTCTTCATTGATTGATGTACCTAAAATGATATTTACATCACCACTTGCAGCACTCGCTACGATATCAGAAGCATCTTGTGCTTCAAATAACGTCATGTCCATACCACCTGTGATATTTAATAGCACTTGTTCTGCTCCATCGATTGATGTTTCTAATAATGGAGATGAGATGGCTTTTTTCGTTGCTTCTACAACACGTTCTTCACCTGTTGCTACACCGATACCCATTAAAGCAGTTCCTTGGTTTTCCATAACTGTCTTCACGTCAGCGAAGTCCAAGTTTACGTAACCAGGTGCTGTAATTAAATCAGAGATCCCTTGTACCCCTTGACGTAATACGTTATCAGCTTCACGGAAAGCTTCTAACATTGGTGTCTTTTTGTCGACTACTTCTAATAAACGATTGTTTGAAATGATTAATAGTGTATCGACATTTTCTTTTAATTTTGCAATTCCTTCAGCTGCAAAACGACCACGTTTTGGTCCTTCAAAAGTAAACGGACGTGTAACCACACCGACAGTTAATGCACCTAGTTCTTTTGCAATACTTGCAACGATTGGAGCCGCACCAGTACCTGTTCCGCCACCCATTCCAGCAGTAATGAAGACCATATCTGCGCCTTCTAGAGATTCACGAATCAGTTGTTCGCTTTCTTCAGCAGCTTTTTCGCCTACTTCAGGTTGAGAACCGGCACCCAAACCGCGAGTGTATTTCGGTCCTAATTGGATAACCGTTTCTGCTTTTGAATTTTTTAATGCTTGAACGTCAGTATTTACGGTGATGAATTCAACACCTTTAACGTTTTCTTCGATCATACGGTTTACTGCGTTACCACCACCGCCACCGACTCCGATGACTTTGATTACAGCGCCTTCGTTGATATTGTTATCAATTGAAAATTCCATAAGTGTTTATTCCTCCTACGTTTACTAATCAAAAATATTTGAAAAGAATCCTTTTACTTTATCGGTAATGCTTTCGTTATCTTGTTTTGATTCTTCTACATCTTGATACACGGGTGTTTCTTTTGGTTCTTCTTGTTTTGGTGTTTCTTTTACCGGCGTTTCTTTTACTGCCGCTTTAACCGTTTTGGTTAATTTTTCACCTGTTACAGCGGCATTCGCTGCACGGTAAACGTCACCTAAGTTTGCTGCATAGTCGACTAAACTGATGACATTGGTAAAGACTGGATTACGAAGTCCCATATGATTTGGCACATACAATTTAACCGTTGTATCAAAGATCTCTTGTGCAAGATCTACGACTCCTGGTAAGCTTGCCGCACCACCAGTTAACACTACGCCACCTGGTAATTCAAATGCTTCGACTTCGTTTAATACGTCCTTAGCTTTTGTAAAGATTTGCTCCATACGTGCTTCGATAATTTCAGATAAATAGCGCTCATCGACTTTGATTGGTTCATCTTTACCAATCACATCGACTGGAAATTCTTCTGCAGCTGATGTCCGTTCTGGATACGCATCTCCATAATTGATTTTCAATGCTTCTGCATTGTTAAACGATGTATTCAAGACAGTAGAGATATCTTTTGTGACAAATTCGCCGCCTTCTTGATTCACGTCTGTAAATTTCAATTGTTTATCATGCATCACCGCAACGGTCGTTTGACCCCCACCTAGATCCATTACGATCGTACCAAAATCTTTTTCCCCATCAGATAAGATCGTTTCTGTAAGTGCAAGTGGTGTGATAATCACTTCATCAATCATTAGGCCAGCTTTTTCGACACATTTTTTCACATTGTGTACGATTGTTTTGGGTCCAGTGTAGATCAAGCCAAACATCTCTAGACGAACACCAATCATGCCACGTGGATCTTTAATTCCTTCAAATCCATCGACTGTAAATTCTTGAGGAATGATTGCAACGATTTGACGTTCTGGTGGTACAGAACGCACCATTACAGCTGAAGCGACATTTTTCACGTCTTCTTCGGTGATTTCTTTTGATTCACTATTGACTGCGATCATCCCTTGACAATTTTCTACTTCTAGTAGATTTGCTGGTAACCCAACGCTAACGCTACGTACTTGAATCCCAGCTTTTTCCTCAGCTTGTTTTACTGCTCGTTGAATCGCGTTGACTGTTTTCTCAATATCTACGACGATTCCTCGATTGATTCCTTCTGATTTGGCGTTCCCTACGCCAATGATATTCATTTGGTTGTCGACATACTCTGCAACTACAGCTTTTACTGATGTCGTTCCAATATCTAAACCCACATAAATCCCTGATTTTGCCATGGATGGAATTCCCTCCTAATTTGTTTCCTAATCGATTTGAATGAAACGTCTTCTATAAATTTAGCATTCTCTTTTCATTTCTACCAATTTTACCATACCTTAGTAAGAATGATAAAGATGTAAGAATAAATTAATCACTAAATTTAATATAAACCTCTTGAATTATTGCGGATTTGTTACAGTTTCACTTGAACTTGGTATTTTTTCACTTGAACTAGATAATTGTTCACTTGTATCGGTTTCACTTGTCGCATTTCCTTCATCCGTTGTACTTTCGCTACCATATGGTGTGTAGAAGATCCCCACTTCCATATCGATGATCCCTTTATCTGGTAAATCTTTTGCCACTTTTGGATAATAGGCCATTTGTTTTGCTAGATTTTCAATATTGACGATCACCGTATTGCCATCTTTCATCATCAAACGCAACAATGAATCATTTGCTTTTGTTGGTGTCGCGTTGATCTGAGAAATCGCTGATTGGATATCGGCAGGTAGACTTTCATAGGCTTTGATCGTTTGCACGATTGCTTGATCTTTCTTGAAATCTTCTAAGATCACAAAACCATTCGTCGGCTTTTTGGTTCCTGACGTTAACGTCTTTCCGTTTTCTAAAATAGGATAGTAAAGCTTTCCTTTTGATAATTGAGCGATTTGATCATATTCGGTGATCTTGATCACTAGTTCATTGATACTCTTTGGTACGATACTCACACTTTTTACCCGTACATTTTCTTTTTTGATCGCGTTGATCGCATTGGCACGTTTAAAGTATTGTGTTAAGAAATCTTGATCGTATTGCAAATGAGAATCCTTGATGATTTTAGAAGATTCAATCGTTTGATTTCCACTAACAGCAACACTGGCCAAACGACTAAAAGGCGAGATATAATACATGCTGATCAAAAGCGGGATCAGCAATACTCCTACGATCAAGCTTAACCGGCGCCATAGTTTTTTACGTTGATACTTTTTAAACTGAGGTAGCGTATCGGTAAAAGAAGGATGCTCATTCTTTTTAGCTGTCGATTTTTTTTCGGCCTCTTGTTTTTCTGAATCGACTTTGGTCGGTTTAGCGATTTGTTTTGCTTCATCATTTTGATTTGATAATTTATTTTCTTTTGAATTCATGCCACTTTTCTTTGTCATCTTGTCGCTCCTTATTTCACTAATTTTTGGACAAGATCATAAAGGCGACTTGATGCATCCGGAATCCCTTGAGTTTTCGATGCCTGTTTCATACGCTCACGTTTGGCTTCATCTAGCATGATCGCATCGACAGCAGCTACTAGATTCGCCTCATCTAGATCAGCATCGGCAATCATCGTAACCGCTCCTGCTTTTACTAGACTTTGCGCATTTTTCGTTTGATGATCGTTTGTCACATAAGGACTTGGAATCAAAATAGCAGGTAATCCTAAAGCGGTAAACTCCGCAATCGACGTTGCCCCTGCACGACCAATCAAAAGATCACTATTGGCCATAACTTCTGCCATCTGATTAATATAAGGCTGAATGCTGATATTTTTAAAGCCGTCTTTTGCCATTCCGATCTGTTCTTCGATTTCTTCGTAATAGCGTTCACCAGAAGCATATAAAAGCTGATACTCTTTCTTAGCAAATTCAGGTAAAGCAGCTAATACTGCTTGATTGATTTTTAAAGCGCCTTGACTCCCGCCAAAAATCAACACTGTCTTTTTGGTAGGATCTAAGCCGTATTCTGCTAAAATCTCAGAAGGCTTTGCCCCTGCTACTTCTTGAGCACGAGGGTTTCCCACAAGTACCGTTTTTTGTTTTGGAAAATAAGCTTTGGCATCTTCAAAAGCAACAGCAACTTGATCGACGTAACGTGCTAAAAATTTATTGGTCATTCCTGGCACACTATTTTGTTCGTGAACGATCGTAGGGATCTTTAATTTAGCAGCTGCATATACGACCGCTCCTGAAACATACCCTCCAGTTCCGATCACCACATCCGGTTTAAATTCTGTTAAGATTGCTTTTGCTTGACGAATACTTTTTAAAAATAATTGGATAGTCTTTACATTATCCATTGATAGACTACGTTTGAATCCTTGGATTTCAAGTGTTTTAAATGGAATATCCATTTGTGGAACAATTTTGTTTTCCAATCCTCTAGTCGCTCCTACATACATAAAAGAAGCCGTTGGATCGATGGATTGGACGTATTTGACAAAGGCTAAGGCTGGATAAATATGTCCACCTGTTCCTCCTCCTGTTACTAAAATTTTCATAGTCGATTCTATCCTTCTATTAGTTTTTGCTGTTCTACTGCGGCGATAAAGCGATCGCCTCGTACTTCAAAATTAGGGTATTGATCCCAACTAGCATTAGCGGGCGATAACAAGATCGTATCGTTTTGATCGGCTAACTCAAACGCTAATGGGACTGCTGTTTCTACATTTTCTGAAACTTCGATGATCTTAATTCCAGCTTTTTTAGCTGCCTCGCTCAATTTATGTTTGGTTTCACCAAACACGATCATGGCTTTGATCCCAACCAAACTAGGAATAAGTTCATCAAATGGATTTCCACGATCTAAGCCACCAGCTAATAAAATCAAGTGTTCATTATCAAAACCACCCAAAGCCATTTTCGTTGCCAAAATATTCGTGGCTTTAGAATCATTATAAACACGAACGCCCTTAACCTCTCCTAAATACTGCGTGCGGTGTTTCACTCCAGAAAAATGACGCAATGCTTGAACGATGTCAGATGTATCGATTTTTTGCAATTTGGCTACTGCAATCGCTGCTAGCGCATTTTCGACATTATGCGCACCAGGCACACCTAAATCAGCTACCGGCATCATCGCTTCATCTAGATAATAAATGTGATCGTTTTTCACATAGACACCTGCTACTTCACTGGTGGTACTAAACGGAACGACTGTAGCGTGTGTTCGTTTAGCTAATTGTCTAAGTTCTTCTTGATTAAAATTTAACACTAAGTAATCGCTTGTGGTCATATTTTTTTGCAGTTCCCATTTGGCTTTCACATACTCTTCACGCGTGCCATGATAATCTAAGTGCGCTTCGTACAAGTTGGTCACGACTGCGATATGAGGATGGAAATCTGTGATCCCCATTAATTGGAAACTAGATAGCTCCATTACTAAACAATCCTCTTTTGTCACTTCTTGTGCAACTTCACTAGCCGGAAACCCAATATTACCAGATAAACGGGCTACACCTTTTGTCATTCCCGCATTTAAACAATCTCCAATCATCGTCGTCGTCGTCGTTTTTCCATTGGTTCCAGTAATTCCAATAATTGGTGCTTCAGAAATCTCATAGGCTAATTCGACCTCTGTAATAATTGGAATATTACGCTCTTGCGCGCGTTTAATAAATGGATGTGTATAGGGAATCCCTGGATTTTTAACGATCAATGCAAACTCTTCATCTAATAATTCTAAGGGATGACTACCCGTGATCACTTTGATTCCTTCTGTTAATAGATCTTGTGCTTGTGGATTTCCTTCAAAAGGTTTTCCGTCGTTAACGGTAACAAGTGCGCCCAAATTATGTAATAATTTGGCCGCACTAAATCCGCTTTTTGCTAGTCCGAATACGAGGACTTTTTTATTTTGATATGTTGTGATTCGATTCATCTTCTCTCACTCCTATAATACAATCCATAATGTCAATGCCGAACAAATCAACCCAATCAACCAAAACACGATATTGATTTTCCACTCTGACCAGCCACTCATTTCAAAATGGTGATGGATCGGTGACATTTTAAAAATACGTTTTCCAGTTAATTTAAAGGAAGCCACTTGCAACATGACACTTGCCGTTTCACATACATAAACTAGACCAACTAATAATAACGTCCATTCCTGATGTAATAATATCGAAATCGTTGCCAATAAGCCACCTAAAGCTAACGATCCTACATCTCCCATGAAGATTTTAGCCGGTTTATGATTGTAAAAGAAAAATCCAACTAAACCACCTACGACACTTAAACAGACGATCAAGATCGCGTATTGTGCCTGAGCATAAGCAATAATCCCATACGTCGCAAATGAAATCGTTCCTAATCCAGAAACAAGTCCATCGATTCCATCTGTCAGATTGACTGCATTTGAAAAGCCTACTAACCAAATTACAACAAACAATCCAAAAGCGTATGATAATGGGATATCATAACCAAATACGTTGACAGTATTGATATTCCCATCCGTTAAATACACAAGGTAAAAAACGATTGCACCAATAATTTGTCCAATCAATTTTTGGAGCGAATTTAAGCCCATGTTTCGCTTTTTAAAAATTTTGATAAAATCATCTAAAAATCCAATCAATCCATATAGCGCTAAAATAAATAAGAGGATAAACAAACTTGGTGTCCCCTGTTTTTGCCAGATTCCGACCCAAAGGCTAGTAAATATAATCGCAATTAAAAATACGACTCCTCCCATTGTGGGTGTTCCGGATTTGACTTGATGCCATTTTGGCCCTTCGTCACGAATCTCTTGTCCATATTTTTTCATTTGAAAATAGCCGATGAATAGTGGCATAAAGGCAATCGTAATGCCAAAACTACTGGCAATTGGTAGTAACATTTCTTCCCAATTCATGTGTTCTCGCTCCTATAGGTTTACTCATTACTTGCTAGAGTAATGGTGATCTTGTCATTTTTTTGTACTTCTTGATATGCTTCGATACTTTGATTTGTTACAAATCCATCTCCATTAAACTCAACATCTAAGTCAAGTAGTGAAGCAAGACTCACAACATCAGCTTTTGACCATCCTGTTAAATCAGGTAAGACACGGGTTTCGCTATCGGTTAATAAAATCAACCGTTCGCCAGCTAGTACTTTACTTCCAGTTGGAATCGATTGTTTCGCCACTTTTGATCCAGTGCCGACAACGATTGGCTCTAAGCCCATTTTTTGTGCCGATGCTGCCGCTTGATCTGTATCAAAATTGCGGTAATCTTCAACCGTTACTTTTTCGATTTCGGAACTGGCAGCTTTTGTTGGTCCATCGTTACTTGAAGACAAATCCATTGCTCGTTTCAAAATCGCATTGGTAATATCAGACAAGGCATTGTAATCATAATCTTTTGGTTTTTTGATTGTTAGATAGAAGATATATTCAGGATTTTCTGAAGGTACCATTGAAACCGCCGAATAAATATAATCAGTTCCACCAAATAAATATTTCCCATCTTCAGCAATTTGAGCTGTTCCGGTTTTCACACTAACGTTATATCCTGGTACAACATATTTCCCATAGGCGATTCCATAGTCTTTATTTTCAGTCGTATCGCGCATATATTGACGCGTCAATTCAGCACTCTCAGCAGTTACTGGGTTTCCAACAATTTCTTTTGACATCACTGTTTCTTTATTCGTATTTGGATCCACCAATTTTGTAATAAACTGCGGTTTAACCATGACGCCATCATTGGCAATAGCTGTAAATGCTTGCATCATTTGAAAATTCGTTACCGCAATTCCTTGACCAAATGCACTCATTGCTCGGTCTACGATATTATCTGCTGGTAATTCTCCACTGACTTCCCCATTTAATCCAGAATAGGTACTACGGCCAAAACCAAATTTTTTCAAGTACTCTTGCCATACATCTGGCATTTTTTCTTCTAGAATAACCATTCCTTTATTACTTGACCAAGAAAGAGCTTGACGCATCGTCAATAGTCCTTTTTCACCGTGATCCCAGTCATCGATCGTTGCATCTGCAACTTCAATTTTTCCACCTTGATAGGTTTCATTTGGGTTATACACCCCTTCAGTCATGCCAGCAGCTGTTGTTAAGATTTTCATCGTTGAACCTGGTTCATAAGTATCTTGGACTAAAATATTTCCCCATTTGAAAGTATCGGCGTTCGTACCTTCTTTTGTTTCTGGATCAAATGTTGGTTGTTGGGATAACGCGATGATTTCTCCAGTATCCGCTTTGACCAACATAGCCGTCATATTTTCCGCATCTAATTTATCGAAATATTCTTTCATATATTGATCTAAATACACTTGGATTCGACTATCTAATGTCGTATAGATATCTTTTCCATCTTCAGCTGGTGTAGATTCTGAGATCGTTCCTGGAAGTGGATTTTGATAGTTATCTTTTTGATAGACAATCTTTCCATCTTTTCCTTTTAAGATATCATTATACGCCGCTTCGATCCCCATTTTTCCGACAAGTTCTTTTTCGCCGGTCTTTTCTTCCACAACGTCAGTATATCCAATCAAATGAGAAGCAAATGCTCCATTAGGATATAAACGTGCTGGACTTTCAGTAAAGTAAATCCCGACAATATCTTGTTTTTCCATTGCTTCTTCGATGGCTTGTTTTTGCTTAAGGGTCAAATTTTTTGCACTGTTGATTTCTACTTGATAGGATTCTGCTTTTTCACCATTTTCTAACTGTTTCACCACGTCGTCGACATCGACCGCTTCGACTTGCGTTTTCAAAATTTTTGCTAAAGCTTCAAAATTCTTTGGCTCAGCATATAATTTTTTATCTCCAGTCGTATAGGTCTTTGATAAGATGATGTAAGCAGAATAAGAGGTAGCATCTTCAGCAATCGCGATGCCATTACGGTCATAAATGGTCCCTCGTTTGGCCGCCACGGTCTGACTCCCTTTATAAAGAGCATCCGTTTTATCTTTTAATGATACATCAGAAACTTTACCTGCTAATACGATATAACTTAAACGGCCCGCAAATAAAAAGAACATCACAAAAGTCATAGAGAACAAAAAGATCCCTACTTTTTTGCGATTGCTCTTAGGTGTGCCATTGTGTTTAGTGAAATATCGCTTGATTTTTTGTATGAGATTCATCTATTTCACATTCCTTAAATTATCCTCTTTATTGGTTAATCCTTTTTCTTCAGCGATTTTTTTGATTCGATCTGTTTTGGTTAATTCATTTTTTTCTTGACGCAAGTCATTAATTTGATTTTGATTTTTTGTAATTTCACTTTGTACGCCTGAGATCGTATTTTCGACTGAACTGATCGTCGTACGCAAGTTAATCGTAAATAGACCTAATGCAATAGCTCCCACAATAATGCTTGCAATCAAATATCTTTCTAGACGGCTTAAGACCGCCAAGCGATGTGTAGGAGATGTTGGCACCGAAACAACTTCAGGACGAACAAGTTGATCAGCATAGACTGTGGATTGTTCGACTTGTTCCTCAGGTGTTAATGGTTGGAATTGATCTTCTTGAAACTTCAATTCAGCCATGATGAATCTCCTCACTTTCTTTTATTCTCTCTACAATCCGTAGCTTCGCGCTACGAGAACGATTATTTTCAGCTAATTCTTCTTTAGATGCCGTAATCGGTTTACGATTGACTAAACGTAACTCTGGTTGGAATTCTTCAGGAATCATCGGCAACCCCGGTGGAACATCTTTTTGTTGACTAAATTCTTTAAACATCGTTTTGACGATCCGATCTTCTAACGAATGGAATGTGATGACACTGATTCTGCCATGAAGATCGATTAGTTCGATTGCTTGTTCTAATGAATCTTCTACCACACCTAATTCGTCGTTGACTGCGATTCGAATAGCTTGGAAAATACGTTTAGCCGGATGACCGCCTTTTCGTCTAGCTGGTGCTGGAATCGCTTCTTTGATCAAGTCCACTAATTCTCCAGTAGTTTTGATCGGCTTTACTTCGCGAGCACGTTCGATTTCACGTGCGACTTGTTTTGAAAATTTTTCCTCTCCATAACGAAAGAAAATTTTTACTAATTCATGGTAACTGTATGTATTGACCACATCATATGCAGAAAATTCTGCTGTCTCATCCATGCGCATATCGAGCGGTGCATCTTGATGGTAACTAAAGCCACGTTCTGCTTCATCTAGTTGCGGTGAAGAAACACCCAAATCATACAAGATCCCATCGACACGTGAGACACCTAAAGCCATTAGTTCTTCCTTTAAATAGCGAAAATTGCGCTTAATAAACGTTACTTGTCCTTTTTCAACATAAGGCGCTAAACGTTTTGTAGCAAAATCAATGGCTTTTTGATCTTGATCAAATGCATAAAGATGACCTGAATCCCCAAGTTGTTGAAGAAGATATTCACTATGCCCTGCGCCTCCTAAGGTACAATCCACATAAATACCGTCTTCTTTGATATTCAATCCGTCAACAGTCTCTTGTTTCATGACTGTATAATGCTGAAATTCTGTCATCTTCTGCCTCTTTCTAAAACCCGAAATCTATCATATTTTCGGCAATCTCATCAAAATTTTCTTCTGCTTCAGTTGAGAAAGATCGCCATTTTTCTTCATCCCATATTTCAATTCGATTGGCTACACCAATAATGGTGCAATTTTTCGTTAAATTTGCATAGTCACATAATGTCTTTGGAAGGGTAATTCGTCCTTGCTTATCAAATTCACACTCCGTTGCAGCGGAATAGAGAAAGCGGACAAAGGTGCGAGCTTCTTTTTTCGCTAAGGGCATATCACTTAATTTTTGTTCCATTTTCGCCCATTCATCTTTAGGGTAACCAAAAAGACAGCCGTCTAGTCCTCTTGTAATCACAAATTGAGGCACTAGTTGCTCGCGCAGTTTCGCGGGAATAATCACTCGGTTTTTGGCATCGATTGTATGCTGAAATTCGCCCATCAACAACGCAAAAACCCCCGTTCACCACTTGATAAATCAAGTCTACCACAATCCCCCACTTTCTACCACATTTTCTCAAAAATTGAAAAAAAAGTTTTCTTTTCTGCTTTTTTCAACATGAGTTTTGCAAATCTAAACAATCAGTCCGATCACGCTAGTTACAATCAGTAAGATGTAAATAAATAACGTAAATAAAAAGACCATCCGCCAATACATTTTGAAAAAACGTTGGTAATGGATCTCATCAAAAAAGTACGCATGTACAAAAGCCAATCCGATCGCTAGTAAGATAATCGACATAAAGTAGTAAGCTAAAAGCGTGGTACCAAGGACTTCTAAAGATAATTCATGGAATCCAATAATCAAAAAGAACGTTGCGATATCTGGTGCTTTAATGTTGAATTTCTTTTTTAATTGAAAAAACCTCACGATAAATTGTGCACCAAAAAGTGCGATGGTTGGAAAAATATACCAAAAAAGTAAACTAACTGTAAATGTAAACATAATGTATTCCTTCCTGATTCTCTGTAGATTGAGAGAAGTTTTATTATTTCGGGCTTTAGAAAAATTTAGAAAACGGTTGACGTGAGTTGAATCGTCTATTCGTATTCATTGATTGTCATAACTAGTAAAGGTGTGGATCGCTACGCATTCCAAGACTCTGTTTGCATATCGCTTTCTCTTTGAACGGCGAATAAAAAAAGAAAAATCTTCTTTAATTTACGCTTTTGAATCTTGAGTTCTGCTATACTTGAGAGTAAACTAAGTTACAACTGATTGTTTAGAAAGGTGAGGCATGATGAGCGGAAAAAAACCTAAAAGCCGATTTGAAAAAATTACGATGGTCGTTGTCTGGTTAATGTTGATTTTAACCATTGGATCTATCGTACTAGGTGCAATCGCAAGTATCAAAGGATAACAGACAATGAGCTGAAAATCGTAGCGAAAACTACGACTTTCAGCTCGTTTTTTCTTGTTTCGCAATGGCTAACAATTCCTCTGCATGTTGGACTGTAAGCTTCGTTACTTCTGCCCCAGCTAACATTCGTGCTACTTCATGTACTCGTTCTTCATTTGACAAGCATTCCACCGTCGTTTTTGTTCGTCCATCGGTTACTTCTTTTTTGATAAAGTATTGATAATCCGCAAATGCAGCCACTTGGGGCAAGTGGGTAATACACAAGACTTGTGAACGTCGCCCGATCGTAGCGATTTTTTGCGCAATCGCTTGAGCTACGCGTCCACTAACCCCCGTATCGACTTCATCAAACACAATACTGGTCAACGCTTGGTTCTCTGAGAAGACTGTTTTTAATGCCAGCAAGATTCGCGACAATTCTCCACCACTGGCCACTTTAACTAGTGGTTTCAGCGGTTCACCAGGGTTTGTGGATAAATAAAACGCCACCTTATCCATCCCTCGATCGCCAAGCTCTACTTGTGTATCAAAACGGATTTGAAAATCTGTATTTTCCATATACAATTCTTTTAACTCACACAAAATCCCTTGTTCTAAACGTTTTGCGATTTGCTGACGTTTCTCATGCAACGTTTGCGCCAGTGAAGTGACGAGAGCTTGTTTTTGCTCTAATGCTTCACTTAAAGCAGCCAATTGTTCATCTGAGTGATCTGCTTCTGCGACTTCTGTAGTGATCTGTTCATAATAAGCTAATACCGCTTCGATGGAATCGCCATATTTACGTTTGAGCTGACGAATCACTTCTAGACGGTCATACACTTCTTCTAAACGTTGTCCGTCAAATTCCAAACTATCGATTTGACGTGAAAGATCAGAAGTCGCTTCTTGCACTAAGTAATAAGCCGATTGCAACGATTCTGCCATTCGTTCATATTCTTTATCCAGTGCCGTAATCCCTTCCATCTGTCCTGTAGCTTGGCTTAGTTGATCTGTCGTTCCTTGACCATCTTGTGTCAAAAGCTGATACGTCGCAGCTAGCGCATCTACGATCTTTTGGAAATTTGCCAATTTATCGCGTTCTTCAATCAAAGCCTCTTCTTCACCAAGCTGTAAATTAGCTTGTGCTAACTCATCTAATTGAAAGTGAAGCATATCCATTCGCTGTACATAGGACTGCTCATTTTGTTTGATTTGCATCACTTTTTTCTGTAATTTTCGAAAGTTCTGGTACTCTTCTTGGTAATGACTCAGTTGTGCGGTGAATTTGGCATCACCAAATTCATCGACTAGACGTAAATGTTGATCTGGTTGTAACAGTGCTTGATGATCGTTTTGACCTTGGATATCGACTAGAAAAGCGCCGATTTTCCGTAGATTAGCTAGCGTCATGACGCGGCCGTTGACCCGACAAATTGATTTACCAGTCAGTGTCATATCCCGTTGTACGATCAAAAAATCTTCTTCACGATCAAGTCCTAATTCCACGAGTAAATGGTCAAAAGCTTCTTGTGTCGGCCATTCAAACACACCTTCTAGTCGACAACGATCTGCTCCTTGACGAATCATCTCTACTGAACCTCGACCACCGGCTAAAAGTCCCATCGCATCGATAATAATCGATTTACCCGCACCTGTTTCTCCCGTCAGAGCATTCATTCCTTGATAAAAATTTAAATGTAACGATTCAATGATCGCGAAATTTTCAATTGTAATCTCGATCAGCATCTCTTCACCTAATTTCCCTACTGCTCGTAACGTCTAATTTCTTCGTAGATCACGTCGCGTGCTTCGTGTGTTTTTGTGATCATCAAGATCGTGTCATCATCCGTCATCATCCCGAATAATTCTTTAGTATAATAACTCTCCAATAAATTTGCTAGCGCACGAGCATTTCCTGGCATCGTATTGATCAGAACAAATTTATCCATCTTATCGACTGAACGAACAGCATGTTTTAATAAATTTTCCATCCGTTGCGCGACTTCGACATCATTTTGTGCCGGCAAACTATAGCGATATCCTCCTGTAGCAGCTGGCACTTTGATCAATTTTAATTCCTTGATATCACGCGAGATCGTAGCTTGAGTAACTTGAATCCCACGTTGTTCTAAAATCGCAACAAATTCTTCTTGTTTGGCGATATCTTGTTCACTTAATAAGCGCGTCAATAATTGATGACGATCTTTTTTTCTCATACTCTCGCTCCTTTACGTCAATTGCTGATGCGCACGAGCGACTAACTCTGCGATATCGATCGTTGGATCGATTTTACCGATTCCCGTGCTTTTTTTCAAATGAACAATAAATTCAATATTTCCTTCTCCACCTGTAATGGGCGAAAAATCTAATTGTTTGACATCATAACCTTCTTTAGCAGCAAATGTCGTGATACGTTTGATAACTTCTTGATGCGTTTTCGCTTCACGAACGATCCCGTGCTTTCCGACTGCTTCTTTGCCGGCTTCAAATTGCGGTTTGATCAATGCCATCACATCTCCTTGGTCAGCAAGGATTCGATGTAAATTCGGTAAAATCAGGCGCAATGAGATAAACGATACATCGATTGTTGCAACTTGAGGAACACGTTTGAAATCTTCTGGGTTGGAATGTCTAAAATTCACTCGTTCCATGACAACCACACGTTCATCTTGTCGTAATTTCCATGCAAGTTGATTATACCCTACGTCAAGCGCGTAACTTAATAATGCCCCATTTTGCAAGGCAACATCGGTAAAACCACCTGTTGAAGATCCAATATCTAATACAACTTTACCGGCAACGGTAAAGTCAAATACTTTTAATGCTTTAGCTAATTTCAATCCACCTCTGGATACATAAGGCAACTTTTGTCCTTTGATTTCTAAAGGTGTTGTAGCATCGATCTTCTCACCTGGTTTATCCAAGCGTTCGCTGTTGATTTCTTTATAAACCAAACCTGCCATAACGCCTCGCTTAGCTTGTTCGCGGGTCTCGAATAACCCTTGTTGGACTGCCAATACATCCACTCGTTCTTTTTTCATGTTATGCCTCTTTCTGTAGTGCCAATTGTGCAAGAATAGCTTGCATCGGTGCAGTCGTACGGTTCTCTTGTGCTAATGTGGTTAAAATCTCTTGTGCCTCTTCCAATTGTCTAGTTAGCGCAGCTTTTGCACCAGATAATCCTAATAATTTTGGATAAGTGCTTTTGTCTAATGCTTCATCACGATGAGCAGTTTTGCCTAATTCATCCGTCGTGGCGATCACATCTAGAATATCATCCCGAATTTGAAACGCAAGACCGATTTTACGCGCTAATTGATCTAATTGTATCAATTCTTGCTCGCTTACTTGACTGATAATCCCACCAGCCAATAAAGCAAATCGGATCAATTCACCGGTTTTTCGTTCGTGAATGGCTTGCAATTCCACTTGGTCTATTTGACGTTTTTCACCGCGCATATCCGCTACTTGACCTGCGACCATCCCACTTGGACCAGAACTAGTCGCCAGCAATATAACTAAACGAACCGTATCTTTGGCATCAAATTCTATACTCGCTAGTACTTGGAAAGCTAATGTCAGTAACGCGTCACCAGCCAAAATCGCCATATCCTCACCAAATACTTTATGATTCGTCGGTTTTCCGCGGCGAAGATCGTCATCGTCCATTGCTGGTAGATCATCATGGATCAATGAATATGTATGCACCATTTCTAAAGCAGCGGCTGCATCGATCGCCGCTTTAGGAATAGTTGGTTGAAACAATAAGACTGTACTAAGCAACAGTAGTGGGCGAATTCGTTTTCCGCCAGCGTCTACTGAATACTGCATACTTTGTGCTAAGCTTTTTTCGTTCGTTTCGTCTTGGATTATTTGAGCGATTTTTTGCTCGACTGCAACTAAATGCTCATTCATCATCTTCATTTTGCATCCTCTTCAAATGGTAATTCTTCATTGGTATCACTCATGATCTTCGCTAACGTTTTTTCTGCATGAGTCAGCGTATCTTTACATTCTTTACTTAATTCCATGCCTCGTTTAAAAGCGGTGAGTGATTCTTCTAGGGCAATATCCCCTTGTTCTAATTGGGTGACAATTTTTTCTAATTCAGCTAATGATGCTTCAAATGTCTGTTGGGTCATCTACTTGTCCTTTCTTGACGTCTCGTACATCTACCTTGGCTTGTCCGTCGGCTAAATGCAAGGTCAAATGATCGTTTGTATTTAATTGCTCCACCGAACGAATGATTTCGGTGTCACTTGTCGCATAACTATATCCTCGACTCATAATCTTTAAGGGACTTAATAGATCGAGTGCTTGGATTGTTTGATTGGCTTGTTGTTGTTTTTGCATAAGTACTCGAGTCATAGCTTGCATCAAACGTGTAGTCGTGTAGGCTTGCTCTTGCTGTTTTTGTGTCACTTGATTCTTCATCTGTTGTGGCGATAGCCGATAAGTGGCTGCAGCGACACGCTCGTTTTCTTTAGCGAATCGTACACTGATCACATGCTGTAGTCTTTGAATCATCACATCTACTTTTTGGATCTTCGATTCATATAGCCGCTCCGGCTGTCTCAAAATGTATGAATTGGCTAATGCTTGATACCGTTGTTTCTTTAAGTCGATTTGATGTAAAAAAGCTTGTTCCAATCGTAGTTGTTTTTCTTTGATTGCTAACACTTCTTGGGTCAATACCGGCACAGCCAATTCAGCAGCTGCTGTCGGAGTAGCTGCACGAACATCCGCCACTAAATCGGCAATCGTCGTATCTGTTTCGTGACCGACCGAAGAAATCACAGGAATAGGCATCGACACAATCGCACGAGCCACTTGCTCTTCATTAAACGGCCATAAGTCTTCAATCGATCCTCCACCTCGACCCACGATCACAGTATCAAAATCACCTAATTGTTTCACGCGTTCTAAATTTTCTACTATATTTGCCGCCGAACGTTCTCCTTGAACGACGGTAGGAAATAGCACGATTTGTGCAATCGGGTATCGTCTTTGGACAGTCGTCATAATGTCGCGGATCACTGCACCACTAGGAGACGTTAGTACTACGATTCGTTTGGGAAATTTAGGCAATGCACGTTTTTGACGATTGAATAATCCTTCAGCGGCTAGCTTTTCTTTTAATTGTTCAAATGCTTGGTATAAAGCCCCCACACCATCTGGTTCCATATGTTCGACATATAATTGATAGTTTCCCGTCGTTTCAAATAGTGAAATGCGCCCGACTACCAAGACTTTCATACCTTCTTTTGGTTCAAAATTCAATTTTGCAAAAGCTTGCTTGAACATCACTGCCGAAAGCTTAGCCTGATCGTCTTTTAAACTAAAGTATTGATGGTTTGGACGCAGCCTAAAATTTGAAATCTCTCCAGTCAAATAAACGCGCTCCAAATAAGGATCTGCGTCAAATTTACGTTTCAAATAGGCGGTAATCGCCGCAATACTAAGATAATTCGTTTTCACTTAATCGTCTCTCCTGACGTTTTGCAGCTTCATAAGTTTGTTGCATCAACATCGTAATCGTCATCGGACCCACACCTTTTGGAACCGGTGTGATAAAACTAGTTAATGGCGCTACTTCATCAAAATGGACATCACCGATCAATTTGCCATTTTCATCGCGATTCATTCCAACATCGATGACCACTGCACCTTCCTTGATAAATTCTTTCGTTACAAAATGACCTCGTCCAATTGCCACGACTAAAATATCTGCCGTTTTGGCTAAAGCTGCTAACTCTTTTGTTTTAGAATGCGCCATCGTGACTGTAGCATTTTGCGCCAATAATAATTGAGCCATCGGTTTTCCCACAATGTTACTGCGACCGATCACAACAGCGTGTTTTCCGCTTAGATCGATCTCATATGCACGAAACATCTCCATAATGCCGTATGGTGTACAAGGAATCATCTCAGGTGTGCCGGCAAATAAATGCCCTAGATTCATCGGATGAAATCCATCAACATCTTTTTTAGGATCGATAGATTCAACAATCTTTGCTTCATCGATATGTTTTGGAAGTGGAAGTTGTACCAAAATCCCATGAAAATCCTCATGTTGATTGTAAAATGCAATTCGTTCTAATAACTCATCTTCTGTAATCGTCTGACTCAAACGTTCGATTTTTGAATGGATACCAATTCTCGTTGCAGCCAATTCTTTATTTTTCACATATGTCTGACTCGCAGGATCTTCTCCGACTAATAACACCACTAACCCTGGTGTTTTCAGCGTTTGTTCTTGTGCGATCGTTTTCCTTAATTGTTCTTGCATGTTTTGGGCTAACCCTTTTCC
Source organism: Enterococcus bulliens (assembly GCF_053761865.1). Lineage (NCBI taxonomy): Bacteria > Bacillati > Bacillota > Bacilli > Lactobacillales > Enterococcaceae > Enterococcus > Enterococcus bulliens. The sequence continues at coordinate 47,613 of NZ_JBSMXK010000012.1, read as the reverse complement.
GTCAATAATTGTTGGCATTCATTCCACTCCTTTACACTTTCTCATATTTTATCATAGGAAAGAAACGGATAGAACTCTCTAAACACGAAAGATCCAATTTTAGACAAAAACTTAGCCATTTTACAAAAAAAAGAAGCTGACCTATGCGCCAGCCTCGATTTCTTTATTGATAGAAGACAATACTCCATTGATAAACTTACGTGACTGTTCATCGCTAAATGTTTTTGCCAGTTCGATCGCTTCATTTAATACAACACGATTTGGTACGTCTTCCACATAAAGCATTTCAAATAATGCGAGACGTAAAATCGTTACATCAATCTTAGCTAAACGACTAATCGACCATCCTTTACGTAAATGCTGACCGATCTGTTCATCTAATTCATTTCGTTTAACACATACGCCACTAACAACTAAATCCAAGTAAGCAGGTACAAATGCTTCTTCTGCTTCATCAAGCAATTCCGTATGGTTCAATTCAATCGCATGATCGATCGCTGCCTGTTTTGAAAGGTCTTTGTTAACATCTAGAGGAAATAAAGCTTGAACTGCCATTTCTCTGATCTCATGTCTTGATAACTCTTTATTCATTCTCTTCCTCTTCATTCCCAAATAATTCCGCTATATTGATTTCTTCGGTTTTTTCTGGCACTACTGCCAAAACGTGTACATTTACTTCACTTAATACTACGTCTGTCATAAACAATACTTGTTGTTTGACGATTTGCTGGATCTCCATGGCAACTTTCGGTACCGATACACCGTATTTCATATAGCTGTATAAATCGACCTTAATTCCAGCTTCATCGATAGTCAAATGCACGCCTTTACGATGTGCTGAACGACCTAGTAATTCGTTCACATTATTGGTAAATGAACCACGCATCGCATAAACACCTTCGACTTTAGCTGCAGCAACCCCAATGATGACTTCGATAACTTCAGGTGCAATCACAATTTCACCTAGTTCTTGGTTGGCGTCTAATACTAAATTTGTTTCCTCGACCATATTATCTCCTCCGTCCCTAATTATGAGCACGAACGAGTAGCGCTCATGACAATTTCTAACTAGAACCACATATTGTGTTTACTTCGGTAACAGTGTATCATTTTCTCAGAAATTTCGCTATAAAAACTCTAGTTTATAGCGAAATTCTAAGATTTTATTTTTCACTTTATAGTAAAATTAATTCTTTTGGTGCATGTGTCAAGACGCGGTTTCCTGTTTCGGTAATCAACAGATCGTCTTCGATGCGAACACCCCCGATACCTGGCAAGTAGATTCCTGGTTCATCCGTGATGACATTTCCAGCAACAAATGCTTTTTGCGCTCTAAACGAGACATTTGGCCCTTCATGGATCTCTAAGCCGATTCCATGACCAGTGGAGTGTCCAAATGCATCTTTATAGCCATAAGATGCAATGTGATCACGCGCAATTGCATCCAATTCCACGCCAGTCATGCCAGGTCGTGCAACTTCAATCACTTTTTGATTGGCTTCTAAAACGATTTGGTAGATATCTTTTAATTGTTGGCCTGGATCACCAATCGCAAATGTACGCGTCACGTCCGATACGTACCCTTCATAGTAGCAGCCAAAATCGATGGTAATCAAATCGTTTTGCTCGATGATTTTTGAGCTTGCTACACCATGAGGCATCGCTGAACGGACACCACTTGCAACGATCGTTTCAAACGACACACTCGTTGCCCCTAGTGAACGCATGAAAAAATCTAATTGATTCGCTACTTCGATTTCTGTCATCCCTGGACGAATCGTTTTAATCGTATTGGCGATTCCTTGATCTGCGATTGCACATGCTTTTTCGATCAATTCGATCTCTGTTTCATCTTTGACTTCACGTAATTCTTCGATCATCCCAGAAATCGGTACTAATGAAGACTCTGCAATAATTTCTTCTAACCATTGGTAATCCGCAAAACTCACAAAACTTTCTTCAAAAGCGATCGCATCAATTTCTTCTTGCATACAAAGTTTGGCCACTTCGTCAAAGATCGGCCCTTTATTTATAACGATCTCAAATCCTTGTGCTTGTGCTGTTGCTTGTTCTGTATAACGAAAATCTGTCACAAAAAAAGCTTTCGTTAAAGTAATCACCGCTAAACCAGTTGTTCCGGTGAAGTTCGTCAAATAGCGTAAATTATAAGGACTGGTAATCAAAAATGCGTCCACTGCTTCTTTTTTCATTGCCGCACGTAATTTTTCAATTTTATACATATTCTTCCCTCTTTCTGTTTCATATTCCTATACTAGTATACCAAATTTTAGATTATTCTGGTATTAAAGAAAATGGACCTCCATCCAGGAGATCCATTTTTTATTTTTTCTTTTTTCCAGTAAACAATGCGACAATACCCCGCTTGACGACATCCGTAAAGGTCAATGAGCGCACCATATGACTTGGATCGACATAGACTTGAATCGCTCGCAACACTTTTTTAGGCTGTTTTGAGGCAAATGTATACGTCCCATTTTTTTTCGTCTGAATTGCATAGCGTGGGATCCATTTCCCTTTAAACATGACAGAGGCAATGACATAATCTACTTCCTCCCAAGGGATTTGAATATATTTTCGTGCGTCCCGATCATTAAAAAACTCAAATCCATGATTACCGATCATAATTTTCCCGTAATCGGTGATGCCTAAATAAGATGTTGCATCGATAACCAAATCAACTTTAGAATTAATAGATTCTACCATATTGCTCTCTCCACCTCTTATGTAAAAATGAAGGTCTTGAGTTAAGACCTTCATTTCTTTTTTCTATATTATAACAAACCGATTACGTGGCCGACAACACCGACTACGAATAATCCTAAAATGATTACGATTGGAGAAACTTTTTTCTTCAACAACCACATACAACCTAATGTTAATAATAAAGCTGCAAGTCCTGGAATCAATTGATCCAAGTTATCTTGTAGAGTAGTGACTTTAGTTGAATCTAATGCACGACCTGAAGCTACTTGACCAAATGCATCTTTTAGACCTTGACCAGACAATGGAATTTTGTCCCAATCAACATACGCACCATCGTCTAATTTCACACGTGAAATCACTGGCGTGAATTTGATCGATACCCAACGCTGTACTAATGATCCTAACACAAACATCCCTAAGATCGAAGCACCTTTTGTTACTTTTTGTAATAAACCACCAGATAAATCTTCAGTGATTTTTGATCCTGCTGTATAGCCAAATTCTTGTGTATAGACCATAAATGCCCAACGGATGATATTCCACAAAACAAAGAATAAAATTGGTCCTAAGATGTTTCCTGTCAAGGCAAGAGATGCTCCTAGTGCACCTAACATTGGACGAACAGTAAACCAGAATACTGGATCACCAACACCGGCTAAAGGACCCATCATCCCTACTTTAACCCCTTGAATCGCTACATCATCAACAGGTGCTCCATTTGCACGATCTTCTTCTAATGCTAAGGTTACCCCTAAAATCGGTGATGCGATATATGGATGTGTGTTAAAGAATTCTAAGTGACGTTTCAACGCTGCTGCACGATCTTCTTTTGATTTATATAATTTTTTGATTGCTGGAATCATTGCAAAGGCCCAACCACCATTTTGCATACGCTCATAGTTCCAAGATCCTTGGATAAATGTTGAACGCCATGCTACGGACATCCGATCTTTTTTTGTTAATTCAATTCTATCTGCCATGTTTTTCTCCTCCTTTTTTCGCTTAGTAATCGTTTAAGATATCGCCTAATGGGTCACCAGTGTTTCCACCGCCGCCTTTAGATGAACCACCCATATCTGAAAGATTTAGGTAGATCAATGCAATCGCGATAGCTAACGCACCAATAGCGATCAAAGTTAGTTGTGAAATTGCTGCAATAACGAATCCAATAATAAAGAATGGCCAAACTTCACGTGTTGCCATCATGTTAATAACCAACGCATACCCTACTGCTACGACCATTCCTCCACCAATTGCCATTCCATCTGTTAACCAAGCTGGCATTGATTCTAAGAAATTACGTACCACGTCTGCTGGAATGAATAATAAAGCGGCTGCTGGAATCGCAATACGAATCCCTTGTAAACATACTGCTACGATATGCCAAAATTCGATTTTACGGTAATCACCTTGTTCTGCTGCTGCATCCATAAAGTGAATGATCGGTACAGCAATCGTACGTACTAACATCGTTAAGAATAAACCAGCTACGGCTAAAGGAATCGCTACAGCAATCGCTGAATCTACCCCTTTTACTCCTTGACCACCTAATACTAAAATAATTGCAGATGCTACTGAAGCTAAAGCCGCATCGGGTGCTACCGCAGCTCCGATATTCGCCCAACCTAGTGCGATCATTTGTAGTGAACCACCTAAAACAATTCCGGCTCCTAAGTTTCCTGTTACTAGTCCAATCAATGTACATGCTACTAATGGTTGATGGAATTGGAATTCATCCAAAATTCCTCCCATCCCCGCAAAGAATGCGACGATGATAACTAAAATCATAGATATAATCGACATCTCTTAATCCTCCTTATAGTTGACGTTAAGCTTTCCCTAACTCTTGTTTTGCTTTTTTCAATAACTCATTCATATTACTTTTTGAATCATTTGGTACTTTGCGAACGTCGAATTTAACGCCTAATTTTTCTAGTTTTTCAAACGTCTCAACATCTTCTTCACCCATTGAAAGCACTTTATTTACTACGACTTTCCCTGTTGAATGTGCCATCGATCCTACGTTGACTTCTTTGATATCCACGCCACCTTCGACTGCTTTTAATAAGTCTTCAGGATTTTCAAATAATAAGAGCGCTTTTGTCCCACCAAAACGAGGATCTTTTGCCACTTCGATCATTTTCTTGATCGGAATCACGTTGGCTTTTACTCCAGGAGGCGCTGCTTGTTCGATCAATTTTTTACGAAGATCATCTTTTGCTACCGCATCAGACACAACGATGATACGTGTTGGCCCAGTCGCTTTCGTCCATGCTGTTGCCACTTGTCCATGAAGTAAACGTGTATCGATACGTGCTAAAACAAATTTGATTTTCCCATCACCCACTACAGTTCCTGGAGGCATTGCGCCTTGTGGAGCTTCAGCTTGAACAGGCGCTGCAACTTCTGGCTCTAATTCTTCCGGTTTTACTTTAACACCATCTTTTGCTGTATTAATGATGGCTTTGGCGATATCTTGTGCAGATTCCATTGAGAAACGAGAAGCATATGCTTCGATGACCATCGGTAAATTCATCCCCGCTACAATCGCCCAATTCTCTTTATGCGCTTCAAATAGGCTGTTGGCTTGATTGAAAGGAGTTCCTCCCCATAAATCAACTAAAAACAAGATCTCATCTTGGCTATCAAATGAAGCAATCGCTGCTTCCATTTTCGCCTTGATATCATCTGGTCCTTCACTTGGTTCTAATACACAAGCAGCAACGTTTTGTTGTTCTCCAAAAATCATTGCGCCTGACTGTAAGATCCCTTTAGCGAAATCACCATGGCTGGCTAAAATTATTCCGACCATTCTTTTCCCTCCTATACTTTTTTGACATCGTTGTCATTTTTTCTCTTTTTCTAATAAATCGATCAACGAAATCTTACGATCTGTCGGAACTTTTCTAAGTTCTAGCTCGATTCCTCGATAATAGAGATAGTAAAAGGCTTGTCGATCCTTTTCATCAATAGATACATAATTTGTAAGCATATGCTTTCCGGTTTGAAATCGCATTCCACCGATATTCACACTAGATAAGGATAATCCTCCTTGAACAACGCGAACCACATCTTGCGGATTCGTAAACAATAATAAAATAGCTTGTTCAGAATACAAAGAATAATCACGAATCTGTAGCATTTTTTCAATAGTGACCACGTTTGCGCGAATACCTGGAGGAGCTGCTTCTTTCAACAACACCGTTCGAAATGGATCTTTCGCTACTTCATCACTAACGACGATGATTCGATTGATATTGGTCATTTTCGTCCAAGCCGTTGCGACTTGTCCATGAATCAAGCGATCATCGATTCTCGCTAAACGAATTACCATCTCGTTTCCCCTCACACTTACAATTTTGTTATCTATTCATGAATCGGCCTTTCACTTATCTATAAGCAAGAAGCGTGCCAATAATTACATACACTACTAAACAGCATTTTTTCAACTCAAAAAACACTAAAACGATACACTATTTTTAGTGTATCGTTTTAGTGTATCGTTCAAACGCTATATTGTATAGCAGTGTATTATTGTGTATCGATTTTTAATCGTAACATTTCAACAATATAATACTCTTCAGATTCTGCAATATCTAATCCAAATGGTGTCATTAGTTTTACAAGTTCACGATGCAAAAATGCATATCCTGAGAATGTATACATCGCCTGTATTTGCTCACTTGTAGCACTTAATGGTCGTTTGAGTAATGCACGTTCAAACAGATTGCTACAATGTGTCACTAAATTCGTACGAAAAGCATACGTTTCATCTTGGATTTTCCATACTTCCAGCAGTTGACTCGCAAACGTCCAAAGTGGATCGATCAATTTATCTGGATTAAAAAAAGTCAATCCTTCTGCCATAAATCGTTGACACGCTTGTTTAGCACTCACTTGATCGATCATTCGATCTTCATCTAATAATTGCGCTTCAAATGTCGATTCCATCAGTAAGTAATCAATTAATTCATCCGTGTCCGCATTGATAAAACGTTCTAAGGAAATGAACGGGGCATCAATTTTAGGATCAACAACGCCTGTCGAGGCAATGATTTCATATCGCTCCACTAGATCTGCTAAACGCGTGCTAAGTTCGATGACAGATAAAGTCAATACATTTAGATCATCGATATGTTGCTGTCCTAGAGAAGTTTCGATGATTTTTTTTACTTGTTGGGCCGTTCCCTCGCCAGAAGCACAGATCGCTAAAATCACACGTTCTTTATTGGTATCTTTTGCTTTTTCTGCTACATGACCATATCCTCTAAACGTGCGTAGTGCATCATAAATACTATCTAGGTCACTACCGATTACAGATGCCTTGCGCGCAGCTTCTAATACATTTGGTGTGGTTACCATATCAAGCGTACGTACTTTAATTCCTGTATCGCGTTGGATTTGATCTTGAAACGTAGCCAAAGATCCCATATCAACCATCAATAAAACCCCACTATAATCATGTACACGTTTTACCGCTTCGACGACTTTATCATAAGCGACCTTAGGCGACATATCTAGTGGCATATCCACTGCGGCAATCTGATCAACACCTAAGAGCGATTTGACGACATCCACCATACTACGCGCAGTACTTTCGCCATGAGCCGCTACAACGACACCAATTTTCCCTGTTATCGATGCATTGCGTAGCGAAATTAATAACACTGCCAAGTAATCTTCTTCTGCTTGGGGAATCTCGACTTGGAAAAAGCGTGCGATATGTTGCCTGATTTCGTGAGCAAGTGCTAGTTCTTCAGGATAGCTATGAACCATTTCACGAATATTATCATTTGAGTAGCGAATATCTCCTAGCTGGATTTTCTTCATAAACGAACTGATATGTAAACTCATCGCATACAAAAAGTTTTGCTCAAGTGCATCCCCAAATCGTTCGTGGACGATCTGATATAACTGATTAGTCAGCTCGATGATCTTAGGATCCACAAATTCACTTAATTTATTTTCTGATTGAAAAGAAAATCCATGGTTTTTATAAAATGATTTCAAGTGAACATTAATATCTGTTGAAATAAAATGGTGAATCGTCTCTTGATCCACACCTTCAGCTTTTAATAAATCTGCTTTGTCACCAATGATGTCATATAAATTATAAGGTAGATCGTACGAACCAGTTTGGATATCAATCAATGCATCGTCTGGTTGGATCACTAATTTAGACGCTACATATTGTGAGAGCGCAGTCAAACTCTGACGTTTACTTGCTAAATAGACAAGCCCAGAGCGAATACCTTCTGGCACATCTTCCATCGTGATTTCGATTTCATTATGATACATATGATTTAAAAACCCTCTAGCACAAATCAGTTGAACATTGGATTTTAATTGTCCGATATTCCCAAACGTCACTGCCCCAATCAGCGACTTCACCACATCTTCAGTCAACGAGATCGTTCGTTCGATACGTTTGGCTTCTTGTGCGACCATCACTTTTACTAAATCGATTTTTTCAATTGCCGGCCGTTCATCGAAAGAAGGCAATTGGATCGTAATTGGGATCCTACGTAAAAAGGTTCCTAGTAATGTCGAGGATGGATTTTCTGTTGTTGCTCCGATAATGCGAACACTAGCTTGTCGATGCTTACCACTTTCTCCTAAACGATTATACCGACCATGATCCATAAAATAGAAGATCATTTCTTGACCTTCGGGTGGTAACCGATGGATTTCATCTAAAAATAGCATGCCATCATTCGCTTCTTCAATAATGCCTTCTTTATCTTTTTCAGCTCCAGTAAAAGCGCCTTTAGCATAACCAAATAAATGACTCATCAATAGCTCAGGGTTATGAGCATAGTCTGCACAATTGAATACGATTAATTCTTTATCTGATGCGATTACTTCATTTTGTCGCGCAAATTGAAACATAGCATGTGCAAAATGAGTTTTTCCTGATCCAGTTGGTCCTGTAATCAAACAATTTAACCCTTTAGGTGGATATAAAATCGCAGCTTTAGCCTGTTCACCTGCGTTTTTCATCGAACCATTGATTCCAATGATTGTTTGAAAGACATCTTGTGATTTTTCAAACGACAAGCGGGGTTTTGTAACTGGCAATTCTTTATAACTTGGCACATATTTTTCTACTGGTGGAATAGGATCGACTAGTTGATCCAACGCTTTTTCTACTAAAAAATAGGTAACTGGACGTCCATCACTTTTCGTTAATTTTTGTTGCCGAACCAATTCATTTAATTCTTTGCTGACATTGGAACGTTGCATATTGAGTTGTTCGGCAAGTTCACTTGTCGTAAACCCTTGCTGTGTCGCTTTTTTCTGCTGCAAATAATTCCAAATCAAATCCTTACGTTTTGCCACGTATTCCCCCCCTTTTTTTACCCGTGTATGCCAAAAATCATGCTAATGAGTAAAATAAAAAACACGATAATCGTAATGATCGTATAGATGAGATCACGTTGTTGAATAAATAGTAAAATCGAAACAAGTACGCGTAATGCGGGTGTTAAAATAAGGAAAAACAATCCTACTAATAGATAGGTATCCGGAACCAAATGGATAAAACCAAACACTAATTTTGACCATGAAAACAAGTCTTGTGCTGTAAACACTTGATCGGTCCCACGTAACGTCAACAATAGTCCAATAACCAATAAAGCCGCTGCAACATACGTCCCGATCGCTAAAATCCGTCCAATCAAAAGCTCCATTTTTTGAATTTCTGATTCTGAATTGTTCATCCTATTCCTCCAAATCCTTTGATGATCATTTGAATGCCTAAATAGAGTAAAATCGGAACGAAAATGATGCGGATCGTTCTCGTTTTAAGATACTGCATGATTCTGGTTCCGATCGTTGAACCAATTAATACTCCGATTGCTAATGGAGCTGCGATCATTGGCTGAATCGATCCGTTAAATAAATAAATCATCGCACTTGCCGCAGCCGTAACGCCCATCATCAAATTACTCGTCGCGCTAGAAGGCTTTAACGGCATTTTCATGATCGTATCCATCGCCAACACCTTAAATGCCCCGCTACCAATCCCTAATAGACCACTAGCGATCCCAGCACCAAACATCATCGAAAAGCCACCCGTTAGATTCGTCAGTTGGTAAGAGATCATTCGTTTTTCTTGCTTGTCATAATACGCGCCATTTAATCGAAGTTTTTCTACTACCGGAGATACAGTATCTTGAAAAATCGTTTCTTTTTTGCGGCCAATCAATTTTTTAACCATATTATATGCTGAAAAAACAAGTAAGGAACCAAAAAACATATATAAGATATTAGGCGCAAATAGCCCCGTCAACAATGCGCCTACAATCGCGCCTAGTGTCGTCGCGATTTCTAAAAACATTGCGACTCTCAGATTTAATAAATCGTCTTTTAGATATGCAATACTCGCGCCAGAACTCGTCGCAATCACCGAAATCACACTTGCTCCGATCGCATATTTAATATCGATTCCTAAAGCTAAGGTCAAAAACGGTGTGACGATAATGCCTCCACCTAATCCTAAAATCGCGCCTAAAATCCCAGCTAGGATTCCACTAAGCAAAAACAAAGAAATCATACTCTTTCTCCTTTAGCGTTTGCCGGGATAAAATTATCCGGTTTTTTAGACGTAAGTAATGTTTTTTGCATCCATGTAATATCCCACCATGTATCAAATTTATAGCCGACTTGTCGAAACTCACCGACTATTTGATACCCTAGTCGTTCATGAAAAAGAATACTCGATGTATTGCTAGATGTGATACAAGCTAATGTTTGATGAATATTTTGCATGCGTAAGCGTTGTTCTAACTGTTCATAAAGCATGCGCCCGATACCATTTTTTTGTGCATCAGGCGCAAGATACACACTCACTTCAACACTCCAATCATATGCTTTACGCGCTTTATACGCACTTGCATAGGCATATCCCACTACTATATCCTCTTTTACTGCCACTAAATAAGGATAGGTATGCTGAATTTGTGTGACACGTGTGGTAAATTCGTCTAGTGTAGGGATTTCGTACTCAAATGTCGTGGCGGTTTGCAAGACATAGTGACCGTAGATCTCAACTAGTTTAGGAATATCTGCAGTCGTTACATTTCGTATATCTATCATATTAATTGGCCACGCTTTTTGGGTTCGGACCTGAAAATACTTGTAGATGTTGTGCATAAATTTCTAAAGTAACAGGTAACGCCGGTCCTGGATCACCATCGACATTTGTTTCCAAATGAGTCGCTGTAGTCAACTCAATCGTTCCTTTTTTAAACGTATGGTAGCCGACATTTTCACTTGATGTTTCGACCCCCTGATACAATTCTGGTAAACTTTTTAACACATCAAACATCGTTTGGTCTTTTAAATAAAGCAAATGAAAATTACCATCATCGACTTGAGCTTTCGGTACGAGTTGTTCAAACCCACCAATCGAATTGGTCAACCCAATCAACACTAAACTACTCGTCACTTCGATTTCTGTTTGATCGAATTTGATCAAAAAATCATAGGATTCATTTTTGATCAACTGTTTCAGTCCTGAAAAAATATAGGCAAATTTCCCTAGTTTGGTCTTCGCTTCAGGATCGACATCATTAATTGACTCTGGGATCGTGCCGATCGCGACCACATCCATAAAGTAACGCTCATTGATTTTGCCAATATCTAGTGGCTTAATACGATCGAATGAGATACATTCAATTGCCTCTTTTGGATCTAAAGGCAGATCTAGCGCTCGACCTAAGTCATTGACTGTCCCTAATGGAAAGAAACCAAATAATGGACGAGTTGCATGATTGGCTAAACCATTGATTACTTCATTGACTGTACCGTCACCGCCCATAGCAAATACGGCATCATAGCCAATCTGTGCCGCTTCATCTGCAAAACGTGTGGCATCATCAGCTTTTTCAGTATATTGGATATCGACACGCTCAAACATCGAGCGTAATTTTTCTTCTGCTAAATCTGCATATTCTTTTGCTTGCTCTTGTCCTGAACTAGGATTAATAATTAGTCTTGCTTTTTTCATTATAAACTCATCCTCTCATTTTATCGATTTAAGCATCCACACTACTCATCGAATAGCCTCGTACATCAAAACGGTTACGACTTTTTGAATATTCTAGTGGACGGCCATCTTTTAGATAGACCACTTGTTCGACTTCTAACACCGGATCTTCTAGTGAACAAGCTAGATACTCTTGATCATAACGGTCCGAGCGATCCGCTTGAATACTGCGATACGCACCACCAAATTGTAGTCCCAATTCTCCTTTGACATAATCATAAATCGAGTGTAATAAAATATCCGTAGTCAGCCCAGGTACTAGATCACAAGGCATATACGTATGCTCGATCAAATAAGGAACATCTTCTAAAATACGCAAACGGATCAATTTATAAACAGGTTGCTGCGCTTTGATCATTAGACGTTGTTGGACCTCAGTACTTGGAAACATCACTTCAAAACAAATCACCTTACTAGTCAACGTCTTATGTTTTGCAGCCATTTGTTTACTTAGCCCGTCATATTCTCCTACAGGTGAGGTATCTTTATTCCAAAACGAACGATTTAAAACTTTTGTACCTGCACCTCTTCTGGCGTATACTCGCCCTTCCATCATTAAGAGATCAATCGCTTTTTTGACCGTCATTCGACTAGCATCAAATTCTGCTACCAATTCTGTTTGATTTGGTAAGAATGTATCTTCTGCATAGATACCAGAATCGATGCGTTCACGTAAACTATTGGCGATTTCTTCATATTTGGGTTTCAAAAAAACCACCTCCTCTATCATTTTACTCGATATCAAATTGTTAGACAATTTTTACTCTACATTATTTTTTGTCTTGACAGCTGTTTTTGTATCCACTAGGCTTAAAGGGAATCTTGCAGTAAAAATACGATTAAAAGGAGTCGCTATGTTAGAAGTACATGAGTTAGTCAAAACGTTTGGAAGTTTAACAGCAGTCGATCATCTTTCGTTTCAAATCCAAGATGGACAAATCTTAGGCTTAATCGGTCAAAATGGTGCTGGAAAAACGACAACATTTCGCTTGATCCTTGATTTTTTAAATCAAGATAGTGGTAGTGTCAACTGGAATGGCCATGAATTAACTGGAAAAGATTATGATATCATTGGCTATCTTCCAGAAGAACGCGGGCTTTATCCGAAATTATCGATCCAGGATCAATTGCTGTATTTTGCAGCATTACGTGGAAAAAACAAAAAAGAAATCGAGCCTAAAATCGATGAATGGATGGATAAATTCCAAGTCAAAGGAAAAAAAACAGATAAAGTCAAATCTTTGTCTAAAGGAAACCAGCAAAAAGTCCAATTGATTGCTACATTAATCCACGAACCAAAACTGGTGATTTTAGACGAACCATTTAGCGGGCTAGATCCAGTCAATGCAGAATTATTAAAAAATGGGATTTTAGAATTAAAAGAAAAAGGATCTTGCGTGATTTTTTCAAGTCACAATATGGAAAATGTCGAGCAGATTTGTGATCACCTGATTATGTTGCGTAATGGGCAAGCAGTGTTAAACGGAACCGTTCGGGAAATTCGCGAATCTTTTGGACGCACAAAGCTCTTTTTGGAAGCACCCGTTACGAAAGAACAGTTAAGCCAAATTGCTGGCGTACAAGTCCACGAAAAAACAGGACAACAATTTGAACTGACTTTATCTAATCCAGAAATCGGCAAACAAGTATTTGAATTGGTTACAAAACATGGATATATCCCCATGTTCAACCAACAACCGCCAACATTAGAAGAAATCTTTAAACGAAAAGCTGGTGTGACGAATGAATAAATTTTGGATCATTGCCTCAGATGTTTATAAAAAAAATGTACGCTCATTATCTTTTATCATTATGCTACTGGCACCTTTCTTATTAATGGGAATCGTTTACCTTGTGGGCTCCTTGGCTACAAATTTTTCTAGTGAGACGACGATTGCTCTAGTGAGTAAAGAAGATGCTGTAACCGATGCACTAACTGCCTCTAAATTACAGGATGTCACGTTTAAAACCTATCCGTCTGAACAAGCTGCTAAACAAGCACTAAAAGCTGAAAAAATCGATGGATTTATGACTGTAGAAAATACTGACGAAACCCTAAATGCTACACTCTATGCCACTTCTTCGATCGGTGCAACAACTGAACTTGAGATCCAACAAACACTGTCTCAACTCCAAAGTATGCTAAGAGCCAATCAGTTGCAATTATCTTCAAAAGAAGTCACGGCCTTAGCGCAACCAGCATTATTTGAAAAAAACAAAGTTTCCTTTAACGATCAAGGAAAAATGGTTACCGGAGAAGATAATTCAGCGATTCAACTAGTGTTAGTCATCGGAATCACTGTGGTACTCTTTATTTTTATCACGAGTTATTCTTCAATTATCGCCCAAGAAATCGCCTCTGAAAAAGGTACACGGATCATGGAAGTCATCTTATCAAGTACCAAAGCTAAGACGCATTTTTACGGCAAATTAACTGGTGTGGTTCTAGTAGCGTTAACTCAAATCATAGTCTATGCTGTAGCTTTTATCGTTGGCTACTCACAATTGAAAAAATTGGAGTTCGTCCAATCGCTTTTAGATACGATCACGCTAGATAAATTGTTAGAACCTGCACTTTGGTTTACGTTGCTCTTTTTTGTCTTTGGGATTTTAGTTTATGATGTCTTGGCTGCACTTTGTGGGTCACTCGTTTCAAAACCTGAAGATACAGCTAAAGCAGTTCAGCCGATTATTTATATCGGCATGATCGGCTATATTATCGGCTTTACTTTCGGAACCAATGATCCTCAAAATATCGTAATCAAAGTGACCTCTTTTATTCCTTTAGTTTCATCTTACGTCATGCCAATTCGCTTGGCTACAGATACTGTAAGTTTGACACAAGCGAGCTCATCCTTTGGGCTATTGGTTTTATTTGGAATCGGGTTGACTTTAGTTTCAGCCAACTTATATAAATCAAATGTTTTAGTCTATAGCGAAAAAGGCATGTTCCAATCCTTGAAACAATCACTAACGATCTTAGCAAATGAAAAGAAAAAATAATTAAAAAGGGGTGAGACAGATTTTTGTCTCACCCTCTTTTTGATTAAATGCTGTTAAAGACGTTTATTTAAATCATACTTTCTTTTTCTTTGTCTAACACACGTAAGAACGGATACCAGATAAACCCAACGATCACCATATCAACTAATTGCAATAAGCCACCTAATACTGAATTTGTCGCTAACATCCCACTAAAGAAGATCGGTACTGTCCAAGGAACCGATACCCCTGTTGGTGCAGGTACGATCCCAGCTGCCATTACCAAATAGTTCATAGTCGTCACGATAATCGGCGCGATGACCCAAGGAATCAAAATCGTTGCATTCAAGACGATCGGTAATCCAAAGATCGCCGGCTCATTCACATTGAAAATCCCTGGTGCCAAACTCAAGCGACCAATATCTTTATATTGCTTTTTCTTCATGACAAAAGCCATAATCAGTACTACTGCTAACGTCATCCCTGAACCACCTAAACCTACTGTAAAGGTTTCCATAAATGGTTTCGTAATAATATGCGGTAACGTTTCACCTGCTTTATATGCTTCAAGATTATCGAGCATTAGCGTATTCCAAATCGGATCCATAACAGAATTGACGATAATTTGACCATGTAACCCAAAGAACCATAAAAATTGAACAAAGAATAATGCAAGTAAAGTTGCTGGTAAACTACTCCCTAAACCAACCAATGGTTTTTGAATGATTTCATAAACCACATCGTGTAAATTGGCATTTAAGATACCGGTTACAAATGCATTGATCAGTAAAAAGATGGTCAATGTTAACACCGCAGGAATCAACGCTGCAAACGATTTTGATACTGCTGGTGGTACACCATCTGGCATTTTGATCTGCCATCCTCTTTTCGTGATCCGACAATAGATTTCTGCCGCTAAAAAAGCAGCAATCATGCCGATAAACATCCCTTTGGCACCCAAACGATCTAACGATAATACTCCAGTAACTTCAACGCCATCTGCAGTCGTCATCATAAAAGGTGTAAGCAATAAAAAGCTTGCAAATGAAACGGCTCCACCAAAAATTCCTTCCACATCATATGATTTTGATAAATAATAGCCAATACCAAATGTCACAAATACCGACATGATACTCATCGTCGCATTTTGACCATTTCCAAATAAATTGCTTAACGTGCCCTTAGTCGCATCATTGAAAAATGGCAAGTTATTTAACACCACGACAATCGATCCAAACATCGTCAACGGAAACGACAGCATAAATGCATCACGTAATACAGATAAATAGCGATTTTGACCTAACTTATTGGCAAAAGGTAAGATTTTTTCAGACAACCGATCCATAAAATTATTCACTTTATTCACATTCCTTATCGTTTAAAATTTTTGGTATAGCCAAACCTATGGCAACAAGCGATTGTGTTTTGCGACAGTCTTAAACCAATGTCCCGATGCTTTGATCGTTTTCACTTGGGTGTGGATATTATTTGAGATCAAACCGTAACGATTTTTATAAGCATTACTCCAAGACCAACAATCGATCGGCGTCCATAAATGATATCCAAAACAATTGGCCCCTTCACTGATCGCTTGATGTAAATAATTCAAGTGATCTTTGATAAAGGCAATTCGATACTCATCTTCAATGATTCCCTGTTCATTTTGATAACGTTCTTCATCTGAGATCCCCATACCATTTTCTGAAATAAACCAAGGAATATTCCCATATTTATCACGAATTGAACAAGCGATATCGTAAATCGCTGCTGGATAAATCTCCCAACCACGATCAAGATTCATGGTTCTTCCAGGTAATTCGTACTCATCGTAATATCGATCAGGCAACCATTCGCCTACGCTATTTGGTGAAATATCCGGTGCTTTTACACGATGTGGATGATAGTAATTTACACCTAATATATCAATTGGATTGTCTTTAATGATCGCCAATTCTTCTTCTGTACTTTCCCATATCACTTGGTTTTCTTCAAGTAATACTACAAGTTCTTGAGGAAACGTTCCTTTGATGGCTGGATCTAAAAACAAACGATTCGTGAATAATTCAGCTAAATGAGCCGCCTGTTGATCTGCAGGCGCATCTGAGGCTGGATAAGTCGGTGTTAGATTTAAAATGATCCCGATTTTCCCACCTGAATGAGCAACCTCCATTTCCTTAAAACGTTTGATTACTTTAGCTGAAGCTAAGTTTAAATTATACGCGACTTGCATCGCTTTTTTACCATCAACCAATTTGGGATAGTGGAATTGATGCAAGTATCCTCCTTCCACAACAACGATTGGTTCATTATGCGTAAACCATTCTTTGACGCGATCACCAAATAGTTCGAAGCATTTTGTCGCAAAGACAACAAACAACTCCACTACTTTTTTTGACTCCCATCCTCCATATTTATGATACAGTTCTACCGGGATATCAAAATGGTGTAGATTCATAACCGGACGAATATTTTTCGCAATCATCGAATCGATCACTTCATTGTAAAAACGTACCGCATCTGGATTAACACTTCCTGTTTCAAAATCGTCGATCAACCGTGACCACTGAATCGAAGTCCGTAAACTATTAAACGATAGTTCCTCCATCATTTTTAAATCGCTTTCAAAACTATTGTAAAAATTAGAAGCTACATCTGGCCCAATCTGATCGTGAAAATCTTCTGGATGTTGCTCAAACCAATAATCAAAAACGTTTGCATATTGTTTGTTGAATCGGCCCTCACTTTGCGGACCAGACGTTGCTGCTCCCCACCAAAAATCTTCTGGAAACAATTTTTCCATTACTCATCCCTACCTTCGCTTGAATTCCCCCTTATTATATATTCATTATTTTTAAATGTCTATACTTTTATTTAAAAAGTTTTTATATTTCTAATTTTAAGATGATTTGATCGTATAAGCGCAACCCGTTTTCCATAATTGGTTCTGCGTAATGAGTCGTAAAATAATCGGGTACGATTTCTACCATTCGAAAATGATATTTTTGATATAGATACAACTGTTTGAAACTTGTACTACCGGTTTTGATCACGATTGTATGCTGATGTTTTGTTTTTGCTAGATCAATCAAATGCGTTAATAGTCGACTAGCGATATGACGGTTTTCTGCATACTCAACTACAGCTAGATGTGTGATTTCAATTTCTTTAAGGTCTTCTACATATACTAATGCCCCTAATAGTTGATCATCTTCTATAAAGCCAAGCACTTCACCTTTTTCTAATGCTTTCTTTATCGCGAATTCACTAGGGTCAGCGAGTAATAATAACGGCAACAGTTCACTTATTGTTTTGGTTAGTGTAACAATCATTTTATCCTCCTAAAAACCCCAAAAACGATGTGATCTCACATTGCTTTTGGGGTCTAATTTATTCGATTTTTTGTTGTTTATCTTTAGCTGCTTGAACATTTTGTAAAAATTCTTCTAGTATCAATTGATGCGTTGTAATGTATTGCGCGTATTCTTTTCCGACATAGCGTAAATGCCACGGCTCATAGTCGATTTTAGTGATCGCTTCTTTTCCTTCAGGATAGCGAATAATAAACCCATACTCCGGTGCCTGTTTTGCTAACCACTTCCCACCTTCTGTATAGCCAAAATCAGAGTGCAAGACTTCTGAAGGATAGGAAGTGTACCAACTTTCATCCACGACATCTAATGCAAGTCCAGTGTGGTGTTCGCTATGTCCTGGTTCCGTCATCGTTTTTTTAGCATCTGCTAAGGCTTCCTCTTCTGTCATCCCATTAGCAACACGCTGTTGAACACCAGCATTTAACACTTGTTGTTGGTAGTCAACCGAACGATAAGCAGAAATAATAACCAATGGAAATTGCGCATCCTGACAGGCTTGAGCAAGTGCTTTATAATCTGGCAGAATTCGTTTATCTATTAAATAATTCCCTACTGCAGCTAGATCCGTTGCTTCATTGACTTCTGCTTTGATCAAATGATCTGGTCCTACAAGTGGTAGACGCCAATCATCTAAAGATACATTGGCTAAAAATACTTCATCATCAGTCAATGCTTTTGTTTTAGGTTTTGCTGTTGTTTTTTTCTCAGCTTTCACTACGGTAGCTTGTTTGTCTTTATGTTCGATAATGCCACCCACTGCAAGACCTAAGATCCCTACGCTTAAGAGCGTTAATCCAACCGTTTTTTTAGTCCATAGTGTACGTGTTTGTTTCTTGATTTTTCCCATGGTATACCTCGATTTTCCTATCTATTTCACTAAAGGTCGCAAACAAAAATGAGTTTTTTTCAAGTTTTGTTAACGTTTGCGTTAGCGCTTGATACAATTCTATTTGCATCGGCTGATCTCTTAACCAATGAACGTCAGCAAATGGGTGATCAATCTGTCGATCTGTAAGATTCATCATAAAAATTGTATACTTATTCTCGTAATGACGCAAGCATCCAAAAATCGTATCAGAATAAAAAAGATACGTATCCCCTTTTTGTAACGGTTCATGCGTTGTACGATAGTGAATCAACTGCTTCATTTGATAGTATAGGTGATGATCGAATGTTTCCCAAGGATAATATGAACGATTATCTGGATCAGCTTGCCCTAAAACGCCCACTTCATCACCATAATAAATACACGGTGTCCCAGGCAAAGCGAACATGACTGCAAAAGCTAGATAGACGTTGTTTAGTGATCCATCTAGTTCGGTTCGCAAGCGTTTGGTATCGTGTGTCCCTAAATTATTTAAAGATTGATGTAAAAAAGGTTGTGGATAGTTTTCTAGAATCGTTTGCAGTTGTTTGCTGATCACGGCTACTTCTTTCGTATTGATCAGCTTTAAAATTGCTTCACGAAAAGGATAATTCATTACCCCGTTTAGATTTTCACCTTGTACATATCTACGACGTTGGTCATACGCAATTTTATTTGAGGCATCTTCCCAAACTTCACCGATCAAGATACGATCATCATATTCATCTAGTACTTGGCGAATCCCTTCAATAAATTCATCTGGTAATTCATCGGCAACGTCTAAACGCCATCCATCTACACCCAGATCTGTCCAATAACGGATCACGCTATCTTTACTTCGGTAAATAAAATCACGAAAGCTTTCTTGTGTTTTATCGATTTGTGGCAAGTCATGAATCCCCCACCACGACTGATATTCTGTCGGATAGTCGGTAAATTGGAACCAAGGATAATATTTACTTTGTCGACTACGACTTGCACCTGTAGTTTCACCATAACGACCATCTTGATTGAAATAACGACTATTGCGCCCCACATGACTAAAGACACCATCTAAGATCAGCCGAATGCCCGCTTGATGCAAATGATCCAACAACGAAAGAAAATCTTCTTTACTTCCTAATAACGGATCGATTTCAAAATAATCACTTGTATCGTAGCGATGGTTACTATTGGCCTCAAATATAGGATTTAGATACACGATCTTCACACCTAGGTCCACCAAATAAGGGATTTTTTCTTCGATCCCTTTTAACGTTCCACCATAGAAATCCCAGCGCGTTACTTCACCTTTTTCATTCTTGATATACATCGGCCGATCACTGTGACTACCATAAAGAAAAATATTCTCACGTTCTGTCAACAATTGATATGGTGGTAAGTGACTAGAAAAGCGATCTGGAAAAATCTGATAAGCGACACTCGTTTCAAACCACGAACAAATTGCTTCGTGCTTAAAGCAAGTCAATTGAAATTCGTTGATCTGATGGGCTTGTTCAACTAATTTTCCTTCACCGTTTTGTTGATCGCCCTTGATATAATAGCCAATCTTTCGATATCCTTCTTGTTGGTAGGTGATTTGAAAATGATAGAAATACAATCCTCGTTCTAGATGAAAGTGAGTTTTATATAGCTGTTGTTTAGCATCCCACTCCATCGTAATCGTTTGATCCGATGCTTGATCTTGGTGATAGACAAATGCAACATGTTCGATTTGTCCATTGGGTACACTCGCTTCTAAACAAATCTGCACCGTATCAGATTCACTGACTGCTCCAAAAGGATATTTGTATTTCGTTGACCATGGATTAAATGTTATAGGAAGCATGTTCCTCATCCTTTACCGTGTGTCCAATTTTAATTTGTTGAATACGCCAAATATCTTCAGCATATTTTTTTACAGTATCATCAGCTGAGAAACGACCTGCGTTAGCGATATTGACTAAGCTCATTTTCAACCATTTTTCTTGTTTAGCGTATAAATGTTCAATTTTTTCTTGCGCAGTGACATATGCTTCAAAATCACGCAATACGAAAAATTCATCATTGTATTTTAGTAAAGAATCATAAATTTCGATTCCTTCTTGTTCGATATTTGGAATCATGCCATTAATTAAGGCATCGATTACTTTACGTAAGGTCAAAGAAGACTCATAATACTCAAACGCATGGTAGTTAGCTTGCTCATAGTATTCGTATACTTCTGATTCAGTCAAGCCAAAGATAACGATATTTTTATCGCCTACTGCATCACGAATTTCAATATTCGCACCGTCTAATGTGGCTAACGTAATCGCACCATTTAACATCAACTTCATGTTACTTGTTCCAGAAGCTTCTTTTGAGGCCAAAGAAATTTGCTCACTCACATCTGCAGCTGGAATAATTTTTTCAGCTAAACTTACACTGTAGTTTTCTAAAAAGACAATTTTTAGTTGATCATGGATACTTTCATCATGATTGATCAAATTCGCCAATTCATTGATGACTTTAATGATCGATTTTGCATAATGGTAACTTGGCGCGGCTTTGGCACCGAAAATAAAGACTCTTGGTTGAATTTTCTTTTTCGGATTTTCTTTTAGATCTAGGTAAAGTTTGATAATATGTAAAAGATTCAATAATTGACGCTTATAGGCATGCAATCGTTTGATTTGAACATCAAATATTGCATGATCATTCACAATAACACCCGTTTCTTTTTCGATGAATTGCGCCAAATGTGTCTTGTTCACTTGTTTAGCTTCAGCTAATTTTTTCAAGACTTTTTTATCATCTTTATAATTCATCAAGAGATACAGATCTGATGCTTCAAAACGCCAAGATTTTCCAATCGTTTCGTCTAACACGTTTGATAATGTCGGATTTGCCAATTGGATCCATCGTCTTTGTGCGATTCCATTTGTTTTATTGTTAAAGCGCGAAGGATACAAGCGATAAAAATCATGAAGTACAACATTTTTTAAGAGATCAGAATGAAGTTTGGCTACCCCATTTGTACTATGACTTCCAATAATCGCTAAGTGAGCCATGTGCACCAGACCATTTGAGATAATACGAGTACGTTCAATTACGTCAAAGTCGACAGTCCCTGTCATCTGTTCCACAAATCGACGATCGATTTCTTCGATAATTTGATAAATACGTGGTTGTACACTACGCAACATCTCGACCGACCATTTTTCTAACGCTTCTGCTAAAATCGTATGGTTCGTATAGCTCATGACTTTGATCGTAAGATTCCATGCACGCTCCCAACTCATTTGCTCTTCATCGACTAAAATCCGCATAAACTCTGGAACACACATCGCAGGATGAGTGTCATTGATATGGATTGCAATATATTCATCGATGTTATTCAAATTGTAGCCATTTGCTTTAAAGTGACGCACAATACTTTGAGTTCCTGCTGAAACAAAGAAGTACTCTTGCATCAAACGCAAGCGACGACCCGCTTCATTTGAATCATCTGGATACAGTACAGACGTCAAATCTTCAATCTCACGGCGTTGTTGGATGCTACGATAGTTGGCTTCCTCTTCTAGCGGAATCTCTACATCCCATAAACGTAACGTATTGACAGTTCCATTTTGATACCCAACCATCCCAGTATCATATGGTACCGCACGAACGATTGTTGGCTGTTCATGGACCGGAACTAAACTACCATCTTCCATTTCTTTTAAATAGGCATGACCATTGAATTGAACCATCACTGATTTACTATCACGACGCACTTCCCATGTATTCCCACGTGATAACCATTCATTTGGTAATTCGACTTGATAGCCATCAATAAATTTTTGTTTGAATAATCCATATTTATAGCGGATACCATTTCCGTTGCCTGGTAGTCCTTCAGAAGCGATCGAATCCATAAAACACGATGCTAAACGACCCAATCCACCGTTTCCTAATGCCATATCAGGTTCGATTTCTAAAATATCTTCTAAAGCAATTCCCATATCTGCCAAACTAGTTTCTACAGTATCTAGCCAGCCCATATTCAATAAATTACTCTTCATCATTCGTCCAGGTAAAAACTCAATAGAAAAGTAATACATTTGTTTATTGTGTTGTGCATTATACGTTCTTCGAGTAGTCCTCCAGTCTTTAGCATAACTGGCACGGATCAACGTCGCTAACGTCGTATATAAATCATATGGCGATGCTTCTTCAACCGATAATGCGTACTTTTCTGTCAACATGTCTAAAAATTTTTCTTTAAATAGCTCTTTACTGATTGTCATCGAATCATCCTCTACTTTTAGATTAAAGGAAGCTGGTATACGTTCATTCGCACCCCAGCTTTCCCCCTTATTTTTTAGACTGTACTTGTATCCCTACCATTTCGTGATACAGGTGGATATAATGTTCACTTGCTGTTTCCCAACTAAAATCGACATCCATCGCACGAATCACGACTTCCCGCCAAACATCGGGTACTTCTTTATAAATATGAAGCGCCAAATCAACGGCTTGCTTTAGTGCATAGGCTTGAAAATCTACGAAACCAAATCCTGTTCCTTCATGCGTAACAGGGTTAAATGGCCAAACCGTATCACTTAATCCCCCAATTTGGTGAACGATCGGCAATGTACCATAGCGCATCGACATCATTTGTGACAAGCCACATGGTTCAAAGGCTGAAGGCATTAAAAACATATCTGCCCCAGCATAGATTTTTTGGGCCAAATCAACATCAAAGGTAATGCATGCCCGCACTTTTTCAGGAAAGCGAGATTCAAAATAACGAAATCCATCTTCAAATCCTGTTTCTCCTGTACCCAATACAACAATTTGAACCGTTTGTTGTGTTAACAGTTCTTCCATTTTCTCCATGACTAAATGGAACCCCTTTTGATGTGTCAATCGACTAACCATCCCGATCATTGGCACGTCTTTTTCGATCGGTAAACCAAGTAATTTTTGCAATTGTAATTTGTTTTCTGTTTTTTTATTCAATGTTGTTTGATCAAACGGTTCAAAAATATGACGATCATGCATTGGATCATAAATACTATAATCAATCCCATTTAATATTCCAACTAATTTTTGATTTTCTTGACGTAAGATAGCATCTAGCCCGCAACCAAACTCACCTGTTTGAATTTCTTTGGCATAATTAGGTGATACGGTATTCACACGATCTGCATATACGATACCTGATTTTAACCAATTGACCATCCCGTTTTGCGCGATCATGCCATCTTCAAAATGTTCTGCACCGGTTTGAAACCAATCGCCTAAAGTATATGGTTCAAAATAGCCCTGAAATTCGATATTATGAATCGTCAATACCGTTCGAATCTGTTGAAAAGCATTAATCCAACGGTATTTTTCTTTTAATAAAAACGGAACAAATGCAGTATGGTAATCGTTTGTATGCACGATGTCTGGAATAAAATCTAATTTTTCCATCGCTTCAATCAATGCTTGTTGAAAGAAGGCAAAACGTTCGCCATCGTCGTCATAACCATAAATCGCTGGTCGATTAAAGTAGTATTGATTATCTATAAAATAATACTGAACTTCATTTAGTGTCAATGTTTTGATCCCACAATACTGATTGCGCCAGCCCACATCGATCATAAAGTCTAACACGTCGGTGGTAGCTTCTTGATACTCTTTGGGAATCAAGGACATGTAGGGTAAGATCACCCGAATATCATGTCCCTTTTCCTTTAGTTTTTTTGGCAACGCTCCAGCTACATCGCCTAAACCGCCACTTTTAAAAAAAGGTGCACATTCCGCTGCTGCAAATAAAATTTTCATACCAGTTACTCTCCGATCTGATCAGTCGTTACATGACTACCTTTTTTAATAACTAATGGTTGCTCTTTAGTCCCAATAATACGCACACCAGCTTCCACCGTCACGTTTTTGTCTAAAATCGCATATTGGATCGTTGCACCTTGACCGATTTTTCCACTTGCCATCACAATCGAATGCTCCACTGTCGCTTCTTCTTCGATCGCTGTTCGTCTAGAAATCAAACTATGATGGACAGTTCCTCGAATGATACTTCCTGTTGCAAATTGGCTTGCATGTACATTCGATTCCGGTGAGAAATAGGTTGGAACTTCATTTTTAGCTTTTGTTAAAATATGTTGACTTGAATAGAGTAGCGAATTGAATTTTTTAGGATCCAACATATCCATATTAGCTTCATAGTAACTTTTCACGTCAAAAATATTGCTTAAATAGCCGGTATATTCATATGTTGTAACTTCATTTCCTTTAAGATTTTTCCAAATCAACTCTTCTAAACAAGCATATTCCCCTTCACTTTGAGCTACTTCTAAAATATTGATCAACCAGTCGGTATTTACCACGAAAATATTCATCGCTAAATTGTAAAACGGTTGATCCTCATTTAATTCTTCAAAAACTGTCGCTTCAAGTGTAGGTTGGTTTTCACGAAAAGATAAAATATGGTCTTTAGGATAGATTTTATCAGATTCCACTCGTTTGAATAACACCGTACATTCGCGTTGTTGTTCTTCGTGTACACTGATCACTGAGCGATAGTCAACATTACACAAGATTTTGTTTCCTGTATATACCGTAAACTTCGATTTTGCTTTTCGTAAAAAATCGATCATCGGTTCATGGAAAGGTTCACCCGCTGCTTGTGCACGTTGAATCGTTTCTTTAAAAGAAACGAAGTAGTGACTTAGGATATTATTTAAGTGCCAATGATTGCCCCCACCTAAATGATCAAAGATTGATTGCGTATTGCGTTCGCTAGCAGTCATATAGATCGAGCGCACGTTTGCATTCACTAGATTGGATAACCCAAAATCAATCATCCGATATTTGCAATCGAAATACAGCGTTGCTAACGGACGTTTTGCCGTCAATTCACCTAATCCTGTACCTTCAAACTCATTTTCCATAATCGCAGATACTTTATTAGCTCTCATCTACTAACACTCCAATCACCTCAGAATAGCCGACTACCGCAATTTCATCGGTTCCATCGATTTCAGCATTATCTCCAACGATCGCATTTTCCCCAACGATCGCTCGTTTGATCGTTACATTTTTTCCAATCGTGGCTCCTGCCATAATGACACTATCTTTGATCACGGCGCCTTCTTTAATTTTCACATCATTTGATAACAAACTGTTTTGAACGTTTCCAGCGACATAACATCCATCCACCACCAAAGAGCCTTTAACACTCGCTTGTTCTGTAATAAAATGCGGTGGAGATACTGGGTTTTTAGAATAGATTCGCCATGCACTATCACTCATCTTCAATTCATTATCTGGATTGATAAATTCCATACTTGCTTGCCATAGTGAATCGATCGTACCTACATCTTTCCAGTAATCATCAAAGCGATAGGCAAAAACATTTTCGCCACTTTCGATATAAGACGGAATCACATGTTGTCCAAAGTCTAACATTTGATCATCTTTATTGTAGCTATTCAACAACACTTGACGTAAACGAGACCAATTAAAGATATAAATCCCCATTGATGCCAAATTGCTTTTTGGTTCCGCTGGTTTTTCATCGAATTCAACGATACGATCATGATCATCGGTATTCATGATCCCAAAACGTGATGCTTCTTCCATCGGTACTTCAATAACTGCAACCGTTAGTGAGGCATGGTTGCGTTTATGGGTTTCAAGCATTTTATCGTAATCCATTTTATAGATATGATCTCCTGATAAAATCAAGACATACTCTGGATCGATTCGATCGATATAATCAATATTTTGATAGATCGCATGCGCCGTTCCTTCGAACCATTTGCTTCCTTCATTACTTGAATAAGGTTGTAAAATCGTTACACCTGAACCAATGCCATCTAAGCCCCAACTTGCTCCGTTTCCGATATGTTCATTTAAAGCTAAAGGTTGATATTGTGTGACAACTCCTACGGTACTGATTCCTGAATTCACACAGTTACTTAACGTAAAATCAATGATACGATAGCGTCCGCCAAAAGGGACAGCTGGTTTGGCAATCGTTTGGGTCAGTTTCCCTAAACGACTTCCTTTTCCTCCAGCAAGGATCATTGCTAACATTTCTGTTTTCATACTCTCGATGGTTCCCCATCTTCCCTCCCTTATTTCTTCCTTGTAATCGTAATGGTTGCTGGTTTTAAAATTAAAGCACCTAATGCTGGAACAATTAATTCAATAATGTGTTCGTCTTGTTCACTAGTTGTGACCATTGGTTCTTGTCCTTTCGTCCAAGTCCCACCATATTCCGCTAACTCCGTATTCAATAACTCTTCATAAGTTCCTTTATAAGGAACTTTGATGCGAAAATTACGTTGTTCTTCAGGTGTAAAATTAAGGAGGACAATCAAGAAATCTTTTTTACGTTTTCCTTTACGGATAAAACTTAGCACGACTTCTTTAGTATTGTCCGCATCAATAAATTCGACACTCGCTTGAGGGTCTTGTTCTAACTCCCATAGAGCTGTTTCTTCTTTATATAACGCATTCATTTTAATTGTAAATGCTTGCATTTTTTTGTTCATATCATTGGCTAGATCTTTCCATTCTAGCCCTTCATTGTATTTCCATTCTAAAAATTGGCCCCATTCATTTCCCATGAAAGACAGTTTCTTACCTGGGTGTGTGAGTAAATACGTATATAAGTTACGTAGTTGAGAGAATTGCTTGTATCGATCGCCCCACATCTTATGTAACAAGCTTTTTTTACCATGAACCACTTCATCATGTGAAAGCGGCAAGATATAGTGCTCATTTACCATATACATGAATGAAAAAGTCAGTTTATCTAGATGATACTTTCGATAAATCGGGTCCATTTCGTAAAAAGCAAGTGTATCGTTCATCCAACCAAGATCCCATTTATAATCAAACCCTAATGCATGATCTTCGACACGACCTGTAATCTTAGTTTCAGAAGAGCTTTCTTCAGCAATCATCACGACTTCTGGATGTGCAAGCTTGATCACAGCATTCATTTTTTGTAAGAAATAAATCCCATCAAGATTACGGTTGGTTCCTTCATGATTTGGCTCCCAAGCTTTATCATCATAATCAAGGTAGATCATACTTGACACAGCATCGACACGTAAGCCATCAATATGGAAAAACTCAATCCAAAACAAGGCATTAGAAATCAAGAAACTTTGGACTTGTGGTTTTCCAAGGTCAAAATTCAAAGCTCCCCAACGAACATTGCGCGCACGAAACTCATTTTGATATTCAAATGTCGGGGTGCCATCATAATAGGCTAATGCATCATCGTTCACACAAAAATGACCTGGTACCCAATCTAGTAATACACCAATATTTTCTTGATGACAACGATCAACGAATTCTTGAAATTCTTCTGGCGTACCATAATTTTCTGCGAGCGCAAAATAACCAGTTAATTGGTATCCCCACGATTGGTCAAGTGGATGTTCCATAACTGGCATCAATTCGATGTGTGTGTAGCCCATCTCTTTGATGTATGGAACTAATTCATCTGCTAAATCTTTAAATGTAAAAGGTGTACCATCCCAATGATACCGCCACGAACCTGCGTGCAATTCGTAAATATTCATTGGACGTTTTAGAGTTTGACTTCTCTTATTTCGACCACGATACAATCCATCACGCCACTTATGTGCTGATATTGTATACAATACCGCTGCATTATTTGGACGTGGTTCAAAGCGAATAGCAAAAGGATCGATTTTATAAACATGTCGCCCATTTTCTTGTTCAAGTTTAAATTTATATAAATCACCTTCTTGAGGCAAGAGCGTGTGCGTTTCCCAAATTCCTGTACGAGCATCTTTTTCCATTGGAATCGTATCGTTCCAATCATTAAATGTCCCAACTAACCAAACTTGTTTGGCATTTGGTGCAAACACACGAAAGATATACCCTTCATCTGCTTGATGTGCACCGAGTAAATGATGTGCAT
Organism: Enterococcus bulliens; assembly: GCF_053761865.1. Taxonomy (NCBI): domain Bacteria; kingdom Bacillati; phylum Bacillota; class Bacilli; order Lactobacillales; family Enterococcaceae; genus Enterococcus; species Enterococcus bulliens. The sequence continues at coordinate 18,709 of NZ_JBSMXK010000012.1, read as the reverse complement.
AAAAATTTTCACCAGTTGTAAATAAATGTTTCGCTTGTTCTACTTGTTTTAGATCCTTCAATGCTATCCGTCCCCCCCTCATAAAAAAACAAAAACTTGTTTACAAAATTATGATAACATATCCCTTCGAACTGTTACACAATTATTTCTTAAAAATCTAAATCGTTTTAATCATTCTCAAACAAAATATCAATAAGATAACTAAAACAACAAGCGTTCTTGATTTGTAAATTCTCATTTTATTATCATTTAAACTGTCATAAAATTAAAAAGAAACCGTTATATTAAATAAAAAACGAGTTATTTTACTCGTTTTTTATGGTCTTTTTTAAGGAACAGGATTAATCCTGAAAATAAAATAAAAATTACCAAAAAAATGATCCCTAATTTTATATTCCCTTTAAATAACGCATCCCCACCACAAGCATATAAAATCGATGCGGGCAATGCACCAAAAAAAACAATACTCCCTTGTTCTTTTTTCGTCATCCGCAGCTGTTGGATCGTATAGCTAACTAAAATCGAAGGAATAAAAGGAATCATATAACTGATCGTCAGCCCTGTTTTTGGATGTTTCAACGAGCTTAAATGTTTAATCCAATGATTTTGTGTTTGATTTTTATGGATCAAAGGAATTTTATTTAATAAAGTGATCGCCAAAAAATTTCCTGAAGCATTGCCAACAATATTCAGCACGCCTCCAAAAAACGGACCATAACATAAGCCGATCAATATGCCTAGCATCGATGTAGGAACACCAGGTACCATACAACAAATGATCGTTAAACTAACCAACACGACCGCTGCATCGATCCCGTGCGAACGGACTAAATTTAGTAGCTCAGCTTTGCTTACTTTCGGATCAAACAATGCATGTAGATCGGGTTGGTAAAGATAAACGAGTATACTGCTTAATCCTAAAATCAACACGACTCCTAATAAAATCCATCGTTTACGAACTTGATGTTTGACCATCTCGTTTGGTTGATTAGACATCTGAATCGACTTCAAAAATAATGACTTCATCTTTTTCATTCGGATGTGTAATTTTTAGTCGTTGTGGCAGGCGGATATCTTCTGTATATTGCCCTTCACGGACTAATTCTTTCGGATCGACATTGGCATTTTCTTCGTCACCACGGTTAAATAAAATATTTTCTTCCATGACCACCAACTCCTTTTTCTTTTATTTTAAAGGAAATGACTAAAAAACAAAAGAAACTTCTTCAAATAAAAAAGCTCGACTCTATAGAGTCGAGCTTTTTTATTATGCTTCTTGCGCTACTGGGTAGACAGAAACTTGTTTTTTGTCGCGGCCTTTACGTTCGAAACGTACCACACCGTCAACTTTAGCAAATAACGTATCATCGCCACCGATACCTACGTTAACGCCTGGATAGATTTTTGTTCCGCGTTGGCGGTACAAGATTGATCCACCACTAACTGTTTGACCATCAGCACGTTTAGCACCTAAACGTTTTGATTGAGAGTCACGTCCGTTGGAAGTAGAACCTCCACCTTTTTTGTGGGCGAATAATTGCAAATTCATATTCAATAACATGGAATGCACCTCCTATTTAATAATTTGTGTTTTAATTTGGATAGAATCGCTATTCTCATTTTGAACTGCTTGTAAACCAAGCAACAAATTTTCTAATAAAATTTGCGCAATGTTGGTTTGCTCCTGATTTTTAGAAAACGGCAATTCCATCGACAAGTAGCCACCTGCTTCATTATCCACTACAACATTCGGCTCAAAACCCGCTAAGGCTTCAATCCCATTGACTGTACTGATGGATAATGCTGAAACCGCGGCACAGACGATGTCCATTCCGTATTCTCCCGCATTTGCGTGACCTGATAATTCAAATGCTACAATGCGACCAGAAGCATCGCGATTGAAAGTTCCATTGATCATAACTATTTACCCTACTTTTTGATTAATTATGCGTTGATCGCTTCGATAACCACTTTTGTATATGGTTGACGATGACCTTGTTTAGTGTGAGAATGTTTTTTAGGTTTGTATTTGAAAGTCACGACTTTCTTTTGTTTGCCGTGTTTTTCAACAGTTCCTACAACAGTTGCGCCTGCAACAGTTGGAGCACCTACTTTAGTTGATTCACCACCAACTAAAATCACCTCGTCAAATGTTACTTGTTGTCCAGCTTCAACGTCTAATTTTTCAACGTAGATTGCTTGACCAACTTCAACTTTGATTTGTTTACCACCAGTTTTGATAATTGCGTACATGCTATACAGCACCTCCTTCTTTTAGACTTAGACTCGCCATCCCAAGTGATCTAACGATGCTTAAAACTTGTTCTGTGCGGTTGTAGCTGTGGAGTCCACAATTACAACAATACTAATCTATCAAATTTCACAGGCCGAGTCAAGAAAAAGTTGTTCTCTTACATCTTTTTTTCGTAAGCGTGGATTTTTTCTTCATATTGTAATGTGATCGCAATCTCATCTAAACCGTTGAGTAGTTTATGTTTCCAAGTCGCATCGATATCAAAAGAAAATCGTTGTGCTCCACACTGGACTTCTTGCTTGATCAAATCGACTGTTACCACTGCTGTCGGATCTTTGACAAGTTCTTGACGATTTGTTTCATCCAATACGATTGGCAATAGCCCATTTTTAGTCGCATTCATATAGAAGATGTCACTAAAACTACCGGCAATAATCACTTGAAAACCATAGTCCAACAAGGCCCACGCTGCATGTTCTCGCGATGATCCAGAACCAAAATTGTCACCTGTGACTAAAATTTTGGTATCTTGATAGGTATTATCGTTTAAAATAAAGTCTGGATTTGGTGTCCGGTCACGTAAATAACGCCAATCATCAAATAAAAACTCACCAAATCCAGTTTTTTCAATTCGTTTTAGATAGGTTTTTGGAACCAACTGATCCGTATCGATATTGTCGTTCATCAATGGAATCGCTTGACTTGTTACCGTTTGAATAGCCTTCATGTTATGCACGCTCCTTTACAAGTGGTCTCACATCGACGAAATGTCCATGCAGTGCAGCGGCAGCGGCCATTGCCGGACTACATAAATGCGTTCTGGCATTTTTTCCTTGTCGTCCAACGAAGTTACGGTTTGACGTCGATGCACAGTGAACAAATTCCGGGACTTGATCTGGGTTCATGCCTAGACACATCGAGCATCCAGGTTCACGCCATTCAAAGCCTGCTGCTATAAAAATTTGATCCAATCCAATCGCTTCTGCGGCCTTACGAACTGGTCGCGACCCGGGAACGACAATCCCTGTTACCTTAGGATCGATTGTTTTGCCTTTGACGATGGCTGCGGCTTCCTTTAAATCGGACAAGCGACCATTGGTACAAGAACCAATAAAAACATATTCGATTGGGATATCTTTTGCAAACTGACCAGGTGATAGCGCCATATAGTCATATGCCATTTGATCATTATGGTCCGTTATCTTTGGAAATGCATCTTCGATCGAAACACCCATTTCCGGATTGGTACCCCACGTAATGTAAGGAGATAATGCCGAAATATCTAAATGACGGTAGGCATCATAACAACTTGGTGCATCTGTTTTTAAATCAAGCCACGTCTTATTGTACATCTCGATATCTTCTGGTGCATAAGGACGTCCTTTAAGGTAATCGATTGTCTTTTCATCCGGAGCAATCATCCCCATCTTCGCTCCGCCTTCGATCGACATGTTGCAAATCGTCATCCGCTCTTCCATTGAAAGGCTACGGATGGTTTCGCCGTAAAACTCTACTGCATATCCCACACCAAAATCGACACCCAATGTTGCAATTAACGCGAGAATAATGTCTTTTGCATAGACGCCTGGCTGTAAGGTACCGGTGATCTCAATGCCCATCGTTTTTGGTTTTTTTTGCCATAGTGTTTGTGTAGCCAACACATGCTCGATTTCACTAGTTCCAATCCCAAATGCGATTGCTCCAAAAGCACCATGAGTCGCCGTATGGGAATCTCCACAAACAATCGTTTTCCCCGGTTGAGTCAGCCCTAGTTCTGGTCCAACCATATGTACGATCCCTTGATTTTTTGATCCGTTATCACACAATTCGATTTCAAATTCCGCACAATTTTGACGTAATGTATCCATTTGTTTTTTAGATACTAAGTCGGTAATCGTATGGATATCTTTCGTTGGGACATTATGATCCATCGTACCAAATGTCTTGTCTGGTCGTCTTACTTTACGCCCCGCTTGACGTAGGCCTTCAAATGCTTGTGGTGACGTCACTTCATGGATCAATTGTAGGTCAATATAGAGCAATTGTGCTTCATTTTCTGCACCTGTGATGACATGTTGTTGCCAAACTTTATCAAATAGTGTTGTATTCATACTACTCCTCCTTTATACGCTGCCAAAACAGCACATGTGACGTCAGTTGTTGTCGCTTGTCCATTTAAATCTGGTGTTCGTGTCGTCGATAATGCCTGCGCACAAGCTTGTTCTAAATCGTTGGCAATTTCTTCATAGCCAAAAGTTTCTCGTAACATCATTGCAACTGACAAGATCATCGAGATTGGATTTGCTTGATGTTTGCCTGCAATGTCAGGAGCTGAACCGTGAATCGGTTCATATAACGAAACACCTATACCATGACTAGCACTAGGCAATACGCCAAGTGATCCAGGTAAAACAGAAGTCTCATCGCTTAAAATGTCTCCAAATAGATTCTCGGTCACGATCACGTCAAAGCGAGTTGGATGTTTGATCAAATCCATTGCCACCGAATCGACATATTGATAAGATACTTCACACTCTGGATAATCCAACGCGATTTTAGCTACTGTTTCACGCCATAGACGACTTGTCGCTAAGACATTGGCTTTATCGACTGCGCATACTTTTTGCCGCCTAGTCTTGGCTAATTCAAATGCATAACGCACAACACGTGTGATTTCATCTACATGATAATAATTCGTATCGATAGCCTCGTGATCTGTTTTTTCACGTGGAGTTCCAAAATAAATCCCACTGGTCAATTCACGTACAACAATAAGATCTGTTCCATTGACGATTTCTTTTTTTAGCGGTGAAAAGTCAACTAAACTATCACTAACTTTGACCGGCCGAATATTCGCATATAACGCCAACGTTTTTCGCAGTTCTAATAGCCCTTGTTCTGGTGTCGTTTCAGCCGTTGTCCATTTCGGTCCACCAATTGCAGCAAGTAAAATCGCATCTGCTTTTTGGCAAGCTTCTAGTGTGGTATTTGGCAAAGGGACGTGCACTTGGTCAATCGCGCTCCCTCCAAATAAATGCGCTTGATGTTGCAGTGGTAAATGATGCTTTTCAATTACATAATCCAGTACGACTAGCGCACTTTCCATAATTTCTGGGCCAATGCCATCACCAGCTAATGTTACGATCGTCTTCATTTTCTTCCTCCTACTCGTTGATACATTTTCCCACTTGCCTGTACATAGGCTTTGGCAGATGCTTCTAGCACGTCAAAGTCGATCCCATTGCCACTGAATAGTTGCTGCTCTTGATCGCTGATGCTAACGTGAACTTGCGCTTGTGCATCCTCACCTTGTGTCAAAGATGTTATCGTATAGTCTAAGAGTAATGGTTCGTGATCGAATAGTTGATCGATCGCATGATAGATCGCTTGAATACTCCCATCTCCTACCGCAGAAGCTACTTTTAATTCGTTATTGATCTGCACTTCGATAACCGCACATTGATAACCATTGGATACATATTGAACTTGTAATCGCGTCAAGAAGATTTCGTCTTCTTGATTTAATTGATCACTGACGAGTGCGTGAAGATCGCTATCGCTTAATTGATTTTTTTTGTCCGCTAACGTTTTAAATTTTTTAAACAAGTCACTGATTTCTTCTGCTGAATAGTCATAACCTAATTGCTTCATTTTTTCATGAAATGCATGTTTACCAGATAATTTTCCTAAAGGCAGTGAGTTGGTTTTGACCCCCACCAATTGTGGTGTGATAATTTCGTATGTTTCTGGATTCTTCAAAACACCATCTTGATGGATACCTGATTCATGTGCATAGGCGTTCCCGCCAATTACCGCTTTATTTTTCGGAACATGAAGACCAGATAAACGAGAGACCAAATCACTAGTATTTTTCGTTTCTTGTAACTTGATTTTCGATTGGCATCGATAAAAATCACGTCTGATGTACAGTGCGACCGCGATTTCTTCTAATGCGGTATTGCCTGCACGTTCACCGATACCATTGACCGTTCCTTCGACTCGGTCTGCACCGTTTTCGATTGCTGCGAGTGCATTCGCTGTTGCCATCCCTAAATCATCATGGCAATGGGAAGAAAACGTGATTGGGGTCTGACTACGAATATGGTCGATCAAATAGCGAAAAAGTTCGCCATATTCTGTCGGTGTGGCAAAGCCAACTGTATCGGGAATATTGATGATCGTCGCCCCCGCATCGATTGCGGTTTGCACAGCTTGTAATAAAAAGTCTTTTTCAGTACGAGACGCATCTTCTGGTGAGAATTGGACGATCTCAAATAAAGAACGTGCATAGGTTACATGTTCATGAATCGATTGTATAACTTCTTCTCTCGTCATGTTCAATTTGTCCTTACGATGGATCGGACTAGTCGCTAAAAACACATGGAGTTGCGGTGATCTTGCTTGCGCCAATGCTTCATAAGCACGATCGATATCCTTTTTTTGACAGCGAGCTAAAGCTGCAACAGTCGCCGTTTTCACAGCTTCAGCAATTGCTTTGACAGCTTCAAAATCACCCTGTGACGCAATCGGAAACCCTGCTTCAATCGTATCGATCCCCCATTTTTCTAATTGTAAAGCGAGTTGGACCTTTTCTTTTTTATTAAAATGAACACCTGGTGTTTGTTCGCCATCACGTAATGTGGTATCAAAAAATTGAATATTTCTCATCTGTTTTCGCTCCTTTAAATTGAATTTAGGTATAAAAAAAACATTCCACAAAGGTTTTCCTTCATGCAATGTGAATAGGACTCTTCAAATACTACGTCGAAGAATCCTGGGTCATAATAATAAGTTTAGTGAAAGTACATTGTTCGTTTTAATCATAAGGCAAGCTCCTTTAACTGATTTCTTGTTACTGAGCATACCGATAAATAAAAAAGAAGTCAACCACTTTTTCTAAATTTTCTGAATATTTTGTTTATTTATAACAAAGAAAAATAAATAAATCTTGACCGACCTTACGGATGATTTAAACAGGTCTTCTAAAAGATAACAAAAAAAGACCTCTAGAAATCTCTAGAGGTCTACGAGCGTCACAGGAGGGATTCGAACCCCCGACGTCACGCAGAGAAAGCTTGATATATCAACGTTTTCAAGCTTCTCAGGGATACTATTGGTTCGCTGATTTCAACGAATTTTCCCGTTTATTTTTTATGTTAGGTAGTCGAACTCACCTCGAACTAGCACGTTTTTTCAATAAAATAACAATTTTTTAGAAAGGATTGAAAAAAATGGCTAAAAAAAATCGAGGAGAAAGCATATTTAAAGTAACTAAGTCTGCACCACTAGAACCATCTAATTTTGATAATTTCATTCATTTTCAGACACCTAAAGAAAATAGTAAAATAGAAATTCGTATGGCTTTAAAAAGAGTCTTAAAACAGATGGAACTGAATGGAAATCGTCCACGAACAATTAACGATTATAATAAGCAGTTCAACGATTTTATCAATAAGTGTAAAATTGTTTATATTTCCGACATATCGGTTGATAAAATCTATCAATGGCTTGAATCGATGGGAAATGTCCAAAATAGCACAAAACGAATACGGTTCAAAGCATTAGCATCTATCCTTAATCGCTTCTTTGAAAATGGTTGGATTCCAAATAAATTCTGGCGTGTTATCAAAATTAAGGTAGATGAAAAAGTTAAAGAAGCTACTACACCAGAAGACGTGGCTAGACTTCTTAAAATTCTTGATTTATCAAATTATTTTGAATTTCGTGATGCTTGTGCAGTGTTATTGATTTATCAAACAGGTATAAGAATCAATACCTTAAGCCAACTTGAAACAAAACACATTAATTTCGAACAAAAATGCTTAATTTTAGATGGAAGCATCATGAAAAACAGAAAATTATCCATGCTTCCACTTTCCGATGATATGTTAGAAATGTTATCTTTGCTTATTTATCAAAATAATATCATTAGGAATAGTAAAAATGTAGATAACAACCTCATATTTATCACTATGGAAGGAACTTCTGTTCAAAAATCAGATAAATCAAACGCTATTAGAAGAAGATTAGGAACATATTCAAAAGATTTTGATATTCCTAACCTAAATCCTCATGCTTTAAGACGTGGCTTTGCAACAAATTTATTACGGAAAGGTGCATCAGTAGCCCTTATTTCTAAAGCACTGAGCCATGCTGACTTAGAAACAACTTCTCGTTACCTATATTTAGATAGCACTGAAGCAGCTAATGAATTAAGAAGTTATCTTGATTCATGATGAAAAAGTGGTTAATAACCACTTTTTTAGAATTATTTAAAACTCGAACTTATTGTTACCAATCTGTTTTAAAAAATACTTTTTTCAATTCCTCTAACGATTTTACTCTTTTAGATAAATTCGCATTCATTCCAGAATCAATAAACTTCTCTACTTCTTTATTTTTATTATTATTATTCAGATTCTTTCTCCCAGTCATTATATAAAAAATCACCTGAGTTAACGCATAAATTTCATGTTGAATAGTGTATTTATCCGCTCCCATAATTTTCAACTGAGGGTCATTTAAACTTCCTTGAAATTCAGTATTTTGGCGAGTCAGTGTGCTATCAGAGTCTTTGAGATAACCAAAATCACAGACTTTTAAGATAATGGTTTTGTCATCATATTCCTTTACTAATATATTGGATAAAGAAATGTCTCTATGAAAAATCCCTTTAGAATGAATGTATTTAAACGCATTAAAAAGTTGAGCAACTAACCTTTTTCTTTCAAATAATTCTAATTTGGTATTATTTGAATCAATAAAATCTTTAAGCGTTTGTTTCACGTATTCCATAATAAATTCATTCGCATCATCATTATAGCTATAAACTTTTAATACATATAAAGAATCCATATTTTTCATATTTTCAAACTCTTTTTTAAATCGTATTAACTCAGTAGATGTTAGTTCTTTTCTTGCTCTTTTCAAAGCAAATGTTTGATTATAAAAAGTATCTTTAAACTTATAAACCATAGCATAAGAACCAGAATTAACCAATTTTAAAGAGGAATATAAACTGGTGTTTTCTTTTACAATTTCAATTTGCTTTTCAAAATAAATGATTGGTTCATATTTAACAATATTCAGTAACCGATAGTCTTCTGGAATAGTTGACCCACCAGAATTACTGAGATGCGGTTGAATGAATCGAATAGTGTCTACATAATTATCAATCATTTTAAAAGCATAATCAGTTCTAGATAAAGCATGTTCAAATTCTTCATATTTATCAACCAGTATAATTAATTCTCTGCTAGGGTCTGCATTAAAATGATTATTATAATTTGCTTTTTCATTTAAGAAAGAAAATAGAGAATTAAACTGGTTCTGGAATACTGCGAAACAAAATCTCAGGCGATTATCTTCTACACTTTCATATAAACGTTCTTCTGGTAATTGCCCCATGACTTTATTGGAAAAACCCATTAAAAAATCAACATTTTCATCTAGAATATAATCTACATTCATATGTTACAACTCCAAACATCAATGATAATAGTTTTCTCTTACAAAATATATTTCTCAATACAATAAAAAGCCTAATTAAAGACTTCTTATTGTAACTATTTAAACTTTAGTCAATTATCTCCAATGGCGGTAAACTTTCTACTAAATCCATTGTTTGCATAGATACATTAATAATAGACAACAATAGATTAAATATATATTTTGGGTTATCTGAGAACTCGTTAGGGTCATCCACTATCCCAGATTTTTTATCTTTTTTCACTTGATATTGGTCAATAATCCACTCAATAGCAGGTTTTCCATTTACAACATATTCATATGCACGTTCAGGAATATCTTTTATGACAATATCTTCATTAAAAATGATGGTATCTAATTGACCACGTTTAGGATGTTTCATCTTCTTCACTTTAAAACTCGGATTATCTGATTTAAAGACTATATTTACAGCGTCATATGCAGAAACATCTTCATAATTTAAGTGTAAATCAGCTAATTCTTTACCAACTTCTACATATTTTTCTTTGTCTTTAACTTCTGGAATACGAGCAATAGCTTTTCTCAAATCGTTGTCATATTTTATAACAAAATCTCTATGGTTTATTACAGCATAAACATAAAAAAACATATCATCTTCGCTCAATCCATACTTAGAATTCATAAAACTTAAATCTAATAATCCTTCTGATTTCTTTTCCAATGGATAAATCTGTGCTTTTTCCATTGAATCAAAATTAGGAATACGGGAAATAATCAAACCTGAAAATTGTCGCTTTGTTCCTAATCCAGTTGTTATCAAAAACTTTGGATTTTTACTATCTATATAGGAATCAAATCTACCCGGCATTTCAACAACACTTTTATCATATAATATCCATTTTTTTGTATATGGACGATATTGACTTAAAATCATCTTAGAAAAATCTGGCTTTAATTCAATTCCTTTAGCAAAGCGTTGACGTAATGCACGCGACCAATTAACAAAATCACCATTTTCATTTAATTTTGCACTCTTATTCTTATTCAACCGCTTTAACTCTTCATTATAATTAAAAGTCATCTTTTCTATGTTTCTTTGAATTTTCTCTTTACTAAAACCATAAACCCAATAATCCCTACTAGTATTTATACCATTTAATTTTTCATTAAAAATAGCATTATCTTCCCCAAATAGAGGTATATAATTTTTATATTTATTATCCCGCTGATTAATCCAATCATTGTTTTCGTCTGGATGAATTTCCTTCCAACTAATATTACTTATGAATTGTCTATTCCTCAATATTTGTAGTTTTTCTTCACGACTTAAATAATCACCAATATCATGGTAATGAATTTCGTTGCTGTCACTGCCATCTTTTACTAAAATACTTATAGCAATTGGCGTCCGACTACCTGAATCAAATACATTTCCTGCTTCTTTTCGTCTCTGTTCTCCTGAAGTTCTGGCATCACCTCTTAAATTAAAAATATAAAGATGATTAAATTCATCATGCAAACACTTTCTCATTCCATCTGTCGCTTGAGAGTCAATAAATGAACCATTAGATACAAATCCGATTACTCCTTTTGAACCTATCCTGTCACTTGCCCATCTAAAAGCCTCAATATACGAATCATATAAGGTTTTTTTCATTTTTGAATCTGTATATTTAGCATAAGTTTTACTAATAGCGTGTTCCAATTTCGGATAACTTATATTAGCAGAATTATCATTATCTGATTTTTGCCCTGCAGAATAAGGAGGATTACCAATTATCGCTGTTATTGGCACTTCTTGTTGACGTTTTAATCGTTCATCATTTGTTCCAAAGAAAGCATCGTCTAACGTATCCTCTTGTTCCGTTGACTCAAAGGTATCAGTCAATACTATTCCTTCAAAAGGTTCGTATTCTTCATGATTCAACTCTGCAAAAGTTGATTCAATATTAATTGCTGCAATATAGTAACTTAATAACACAATCTCATTTGCATGTAATTCTTGCGTATATTTTCTCGTAATATCAGCTAGAGTTATTTCTCCATTTGCTAACTTATCTTTTAGGTAGTGTAATGTCCGAACAATAAATGTTCCTGTTCCTGTAAATGGGTCTAAAATATGAACTCCTTCATCTTCAATAGCTTTTCCAAAGTGTTTTTTCAATACGTCATCGACTGATTTAACAATGAAATCAACAACTTCTACAGGTGTAAATACTATACCTAATCGTTGCGTAGTTTCTTTAAAACCTTTCGAGAAAAATTTATCATATAAAGTAATAATGATTCTTTGTTTAGCTTCCGCATTATCAATACCTTCCGCACGTAATTTTACAGAATCGTAAAACTCTTTTAATTCATCTTGTTCTTTATTAAATCCACCAAATTTTGACAACTCTTCTACAATTTTATCCATTGCTTCTGAAACAGGATTGTTATTTACAAAGCTATATTCTCCAAAAAGAGCTTCAAAAATAGGAGCAGTAATTAGGTGTTGAGCTAACATTTCAATTGCTTGTTTTTCATCAATACTTTCATTGATATTATGTTGTAAACTCTTCAAAAACTTATCAAATTCAATGGCAGTTTGAGAATTTTCATCACTAATCATAATGGTTATTTGTTCAATATGACGTTGTGCTATTTTCGCAACATCTTCTGACCAATCTTCAAGGTATCTTCTGTCTCCTACCTTTTTGACAACTTTTGCATAAATAGCGTTCTCAATTTCTCCCCAATCTAAATCTAAAGAAGTTTGGTAAACATTTTCATCTCTATCACCTATAATTGAAGCATTTCCGACTTCTTCATCTGAAGGAGCTTCACCTATACCGATAACATCCATATTTTCAGGTTTTTTTCTATTTAATTCCAGTTTATTAATCATAGCTGAAAAACGTTCATCCACTGAACGCAACGCATTTAAAATTTGCCAAACCGCTTCATATTTTTTATTGTTATCCAAAATTGATTCTGGGGTTGTCCCTTCAGGAATAACAATAGGTAGTATAATGTAACCATATTCTTTGTCTTTAAATTTCCGCATGATTCGACCGACTGCTTGGACAATATCTACTTGTGATTTCTTAGGTGCTAGAAAAATCACTGCATCTAGATTAGGAACGTCAATTCCTTCTGTCAAAAATTTCACATTAGATAATACTCGTGTTTCATCTTCTGCAAAATCTTCTGATAGCCAATCTAACGCCTCTTTCTTTTCTAAGGTATTCATCATACCGTCTACATGGCGAACATTAATTGATTGCTGAATACTTTCATTTCCATCTAGGTATTCATTGACTACTTCATTGAACTGAGAAGAAATTTTCTTTGAATTATTTATAGTGTTAATGAAAGAAATAGCTCTTTGCATAGGTTTTCCTTTAAAAACAGCATCTTTATCAACACTACTTCTTTTCATTAATCCGTTCCAAACACCAATTAGTTTGGAAACATCATCAACATCTAAGCCATTTTCACTATCAGATAGGACTTTCTGCATGTCTTTTTGAATAACCTTTTCATCGACTGCTAAGACCATTACTTTATAATCAGTCAAAATATCATTTGAAACTGCTTGTCCAAATCCTAAGCGGAAAATTTCTTCTCCATAAATGTCTTTATTATCCATTGATGACAAGACAATGCTAGAATCTTCTGCTTTTTGTTTTGCATCTGTTCCGTAAATTTTAGGTGTTGCTGTTTGATACAAGCGTTTACTTGCTTTGATATAGTTATTATTATGAACTCTTGTAAATACGCTTGCTTCTTCTCCTAAAGCCTTAGCCCCTGTTGTTCTATGTGCTTCATCACAAATAATAATATCAAATTCAGGAAAGCCTTTTTCTTGTGCTTCATGTAGAACTTCAATAGATTGATAAGTAGAATACACAACCGTTAAGTCACGTTGATTATTCTCTATTTTTTTATAATTGGATAGTAATTTTTCTGAATCTGTTGTCGCAGGAAAGCCAATATCTTTAGCAGATAATTCATCAGCATTCTTCTTTTTAGAAGCGTTCCTATCACTTGTCACAGCAAATGAATGCATACTTAGTTCCGTGTCATTATTCCAACCAATCAACGTTTGACTCAATAATTGGATACTTGGCACTAAATATAAAACATTAAAGGTTTCTTTATTCGTTTGTTTAGCCATCTTTTCAACTAATTTCAAGCTAGTAAAGGTTTTCCCTGTTCCCGGTGACATAATTAATTGACCACGGTCATTTTCTTTAAAGTAATCCATGGTTAAATTAATGGCATCATTTTGGTAAGGTCTAGTTTTCTTCACATTCTTTACTTTTACTTCATTCGGTCTACTTGGAATAAAAGATTCCCAAGCAACTTGACTATTTCTTAAATCACTCAAACCAATTTGTGCAACTGGTTTTGATAATTGATTAATCGCTTCATCTGCATTACTACTCAATGAATCTAATGAATACACAATAATTCCATCAGAATAATAAGACTTTCCAAGTTCAGCTAAAAATGAATCAATATGTCTTTTATATATTTTATTGTCATAAAATTTAGCTTGAATAGCAATCAATTCTCCTGTGGCTTCATTTCTTGCTACTAAATCAACCCCCGTATCTTTTTTGGGGATTGCATATTCTTCTGGAACTTCATTTAATAACCAAACATCTGAAAATAAATTTTTGTATGTTGGTTCATTTTTGAAATAAATTTGTGCGATTTTTTCAAAAAGAGTTCCCTTATCTCTTTGAATCTCATTTGATTGTTCCCTTGCTAATTGAATAAGTTCATCAAATGTCATTATTTTTCTCCTTCGTAAAATATTCATTTTAATTATAACAGCTTTCAACTTAATTAGGGATATAAAAAAACCTAGTCTAAAGCAGACTAGGTTTCAATTTCTGGAAAGCTTTCAATAATAGTCCATTCCATTTCTGAACTACTTATTGTTTGATGAATAATATTCTGCACAGTATCTCGATATACCTGATTTCCCACACAATCATTAGACAATGCCTCTAATGCTAGTAAAGAGAAAATAGCTTGTTTATAGCTTAGATTACTTGTAATAACAGTGACGCATTCAATTCATAATAATAGTCTCCATTCATTTTGATGGTTCTGAAGACCATCATTCAACGTTGCTATAGTCAATAAAAAAATACGATTTTTCTATTCAATCAAATATTTCTTTACTCATTTCAATTTAGAAAGACAAATGCTCTTAATATTTTATCTCCATCAGGACTAATAAGTATTTTTATCTCAAAATTTTTATCAAAAGCCACTTAAAAAATGACACTTGAAAAAGTCAACAAAATCAAGGGTTTTCTACTTATTGACAAAATCAACAGATTGTTGTTATGTCAACGTTTTAAAGCACTATTTTTCAAAAAACACCTGTCAGATACAACGAAGAAATTTTTATGGGTAATTCTACACTTAAAGTTATCTGGGAGGTATTTTTTATATAAACTATTTATATCTGCTTAAATAATCGTTGATAAATCAACGTTTTAAATAACAAAAAAACTTACTTCCTAGCTTTAGATTCAATTCTATATTACCTAAAATGTATTTTAAGATTTTTCAAATCTCATGTATCATTTTGCTATTAAATATATTTTTATTCAATTTTTAAAATCTATAGCTGTTGGTTTAATTTTAATATTTCTTTTTCAATAAGTATACAAAAAGACAAGCAGAGTAATCTACTTGCCCAAAAGGAAAGAGAACAGTGGACTAGACTGTTCTCTTAATTTAAATATGACTTTTTTGTTTCGCATCTCTATAAATAAGATAACATCCTATTTCTATAATTGCAAATTTGTAGAACATTTTTTAATGTACAGGTGTAGATTTATAATTCAAGCTTGCTCCTGCATCAGTTGTTGCTTTACTGAATATTTCAGCTAATTTAGGTTGTAATGTATCACGGAATAAAATATATGCGATTAATACGAAAATACCAAAAATTACCACCGCTACGATTACAAAAAGTCCTTGTGAAGCTCCATCTGTCATGAAAAATGACCTCCTTTAATATAAAATTTTATACAAGAATAATGAATATTCATGTTATATTTTTATATTATCATCATCATTTTTAAATTGCAATTTTAACTGTCGTATCAACACTTCACATCTAACTTTACTTATTTATATAAATCTAATTATTTGTTATATTTAATAAAAAAGTAAAGGGTATTTTATTGCTTTAAAACAAACGTATATTAATTAATTCCTAACAGAAATTCATCTGATATAATAAAAGAAAATCACTTGGAGGACATTATGAATCTCATACCCACTAAAAAAGCATTGCCTCTATTTTCAGTTTTTCCAAAATCAAAAAATGAATCGCCTAATTTGGAACGTTCTTTTTATTCTTGGCACGCAAACTATTTTACTTTTAATCGAAAAAAGATTTTGGTGCTAGTAAATGATAAATCATTTTCACCTATTGTATTAGCTGATATTAATGCTAAAAATAAAAAAGATTTGAACCATATGATTAAAGCAGGGATTGAAGAAGTATTTAGTTATAGTAATATACCACCTGTTCAAATTAAAAAGTATTTTCTAAAAGCTGGTAGATTGGAAATTTCTTCAAATTATAATCGTTCAATTATCAGTATCAACAATAGTATGATTCAACACTGTCAATTCTTTACTGAAGAAATTGATTTCCAAACAAATCTACAACCAACTATTATGAAATTCTTAGCAAATACTCCTTATCGTAGCCAAACACCTGAATATTCCATCAGCAGCGAAATCGTTGGAACCGAATTAAAGAAATTAATCTAAATTGGCTATTCAAAATTATAATTCTTTTTTATCTTAAAATTATCATCAAAAACCACTTAAAAAATGACCTTCAAAAAACCCTTATTTATCAAGGGTTTTATACTTGTTGACAAAAACACAAGATTACTGTAATATCAACGATTTTTCAATGTATTTTTCAAAAAATACCTCTCAGACGACACGAAGAAAAATTTGTGGGTAATTCTACGCTTAAAATTATCTGAAAGGTGTTTTTTGTATCGAAGATTTTCATAAACTATACTTAAACGTCTGTATATCAATATTTACATATAGTTTTTCAAATCATAAAACTGGTACAAGTAAAATTTTTATCTTTCCATCAGATTATGATTTAAATTAATATCCACAAAGTCATTTTACTATTTAAAAGTTCAAAAATATTTTATGGATTTCTACAATTGATTCTATGCTGCTTATTTTACGTTCTAAGACGTTTTAAATTTTTATGTATAATTTATCGAAAATAATTTCTAACACTCTCTAAAGATAATATATGCTGTTTAAAACACATTTAGAGTTATTTTATTATCTAAAAACTTCATTAATTCATTTTATATAATATTATGTATATTGTTGTTAGATAGAGGCTTTTATAGATTATCTAAGTACTGTCATTTAGTTAAATCAAAAAGAGATAAATATAGAATTTCGTTATATATAAAAATACATAATCACTGATAAAGAGTAAATTTTAGCTATTTTACTGAACCTAAGCACATCAATTAAGTAAGCAAGATGACATCTTGCTGTCACCATAAAATATAAACACTGATATATCAACGTTTTATAGCTATTTTTATCACACAATTATCAAGTGTAAATAAGTTTTTGCGTAAAGATATGTGTGAAAACAGATAGTTTACCCTAGATTTTATTGACTTTTTTTGACCTTCCCATTATACACATCTAGAGGGAATATAAAAAGTGCGTATTGGTCTTAGAAAAAACAAGTAGTTTTCTATTGATTTTATTGGCTTTTATAAGCCTCCTCATTATACACATCTAGAGGGAATATCCTATATAGATGTGTATAATGATTTCTATCAATTATGCCAGTATTTTCTAGGGAAAACTATACGTATTTTTCTTGTTCAATACGCAATTTTGAATTGATATAAAAAGAGATAATATTCTTAATATATAGAAATAACCCTTTATTATCAATGATTTCTAATAGAAAAAGACAGATAGAAACACTAGCTGTCTAGTATGCTAATTCACTTTATATATAACATTCTTAGATGAATACTTCTCCTTAATCCCTAACTGATTATACAATTCTTTAGTTAGTCTACACGTATTTAAACCATATTTATTGTATATATCCGCTCTTAGTTTCTTAAATCTTTCTGCAGTGTCACGAACCTTTAATCTTCTTGCTTTAGCTAACTTAGAAATAACATCCTTTTCGTATACATATCCTTTTTCTTCTATCTCGTTCATGATAATTCTAACTGAAGCTTTTTCCAATTTCTCACTTGCTTGGCTTAAATTACTGTCTGCTTTACTCATCTTTATTTTTTTCTGTTCAACAAGTGGTTTATAAGATTGTGGAAAATCCTGATAAGCCTTTTCTTCTCCAAAAAGTCTATATACCAATTCATAACTTAAACTACCGACTGTTACTTTATTTTCTCTTAAAACCTTAGCGATTCCTTCACTAACTGCTGTGTTTTCATCCGTCAAGTTTGTTGGTTCGTAGATGTTACTCGTTCTTAGCTTAGTGCAATCTTTCTTTTGTTCCAGTATCAAACCATTAAATATATCCTTAGGAATTTCTGCTTCTGGTTTCTTTTTAACAATCTCAGTAACAATCATATGATAAAGAATTTTTCTTGTCCTATCTAAGCTTACTTTCTTTTGGTTCGTTACTCTAGCTAATTGCTTTGCCAGATTTTTAATGCTGTAATAATTTAAATATCTTAGTTCGCCATTATCATCCATATAAACATAATCATACATAAAGTCTAAAACAATAGGAATTTCCACTTGATATTTACTAAAATATTGATAGAGTTCAGGATACGTTTGTTTTAATTCTCCTGATTGTAGTTCTCGCTTAAATTTTGATTACGTCCATATAATTGTGTAAAAGATAAAAGGCCATGTAACAGCCCTTTTACGGTACAATGTTTTTAACCACAAAAACATACCCAGGAGGACGTTACATGACCCAAGTACATTTTACACTGA